>JAAZNH010000090.1 GCA_012798365.1 Methanomicrobiales archaeon
CGAGAGCAGGGATATGGCTGCGATCGAGAAGATCAACTACTGGGCGATCCGGATCATCCCCTCGCTGTGTATCTTCCTCTACCTGGTGCTCTTCCTCACACTTCTGGTTTGACGGAATCCTGACAGAATCACCATCGCGGGTTGCAGCCGGCTTTCGGTATCCATCCATTTTTCCTTTTGAGATTACCTCAGGGGCAAGGGAAATCGCTCTTCCATAATGTACCAGGAAAAAACACTACCGGGAGCCGGTGCTGTTTCTGACATCCATGACCACCTGGCGGATGGATTGTGTGACCAGATCCGGTTGATCAAGCTGGACATAATGGCTGCTGTCTGCGGCAACCAGGTACCGGCCTTGTGATGACCCTGCGGCCATCTCCTCCTGGAGTGTTCGGAATACCGCGAGGGCATGGGCATTCTTTTCCGGATCTGCTGAAAAGCCCATGTCCTTTCCGGACGAGATGACCACCAGCGGTATTGCACCTACCGAGGTTATGTTTTCCCGCGCAACCTCATCCCAGATAGCGAACGCCGATTCGCCTTCCACTGCACAGGAGTCCCAGAACCAGGGCTCGGTTGCCCAGAGCGCCCGGTATGCACGGTACTCCCATGGCGGGAGTTTCTTGTTGCAGTAGGGTTCAACAAGGGTGAGGTTCCTGGCAAACGTTCCCTGTGAGGCTTCCCTGCCCATCGCCCGGAGGAGGGCGGTTTTGGTACTGATTGCCCCCTGCATCTCCCGTGTGAAATCCTCCCCGGTGCGGGCTGCCTGCCATTCCGATCCCGGGTCCACGAGAACCAGGCCCGCAACCTCGCCCGGGTAGCGGTGTGCATAGGAGCGGACATAGATACCGCCAAGAGAGTGACCCGCAAGAACGTAAGGCGCGGGGATGTCTGCTTGGGAAAGGAGTGTATGTAACCGGCCGGTCACATTCCGGGCGGTTACGGGGCCGGGGAGGGGATCGCTCCAGCCATATCCCGCCCGGTCATAGGTGCAGACCCGGGTGAATGGGGAGACGTTCTGCTGCACCAGTATCCACGAGAGGGAACAGTCACCGGATCCTGCTTCCATGATCACCGTGGGCGTGCCATTCCCCATGCATCGCAGGTGCATCCTGGCCCCGTCAACATCGTACAAATCACCCGGGGCGGGATATTCGTTCCGGATCTGCTCTATCAGGTCCGCGGGTGCGGGATTTCCTTCCGGTGCTGCCGTTCCAGGAGATACGTCCGGCGATATGCACCCGGAAACGAGAAGGAGGATTGCCAGGAGGGGGAAGATACCGGAAGCCTTGCAGGGAGAGGTCATGGGAACACACCGGGCGCTATGATGAGTGGATTGGGAATATTCTTTTTTGAACTTTGCTCTCAGGTAACCCGCTTCAGGATACCCTGCCTCAGGGATTACCCGGCCGGTATGCGGGATCCGTCCTGCCGTCACTTGCTGATAGGTTAAAAAAGGGGCAAAACCAATCCTGCTGTCGCATGAAAGGTAGCAAATCTGTCGTACCAGTTTTGTTTTTTCTGGCGATAATTCTCATTACGGCCGGCTGTACCGGGACACAATCCGTTGCTCCGGCACCTGAGCCCGTGACAGTTCCTTTGCAGGCAACCGTGCAGGCACAGGAAACCTACACATCCAATGAAACGCTTGTCGGGTTTGTCGAGAATGCGGAGGCATTTGTAAAGGCGCATGGTGCCACAAAAGCCCTGGCTGAATTCAACAACCCGAATGGTTCGTTTGTCAGGGGAGAACTCTACATCTACGCGTATGGCTTCAATGGCACCACCCTCGCTCACCCAATCAATCCCGAGACCGTGGGAAAGAAGCGCGAAGGTGCGATCGGGGTCTTTGTCACCGAGATGGGCAGTGTCGTGAAGGATGGCAGCGGGTTCTACCGGTTCACGTACATCAACCCTGAGCACAACCGGACGCTGGAATCAAAGATGGGGTACGGGGTGAAGATCGATGATGACTGGTGGCTGGGCTCCGGCGTATATACCGGGCCGGTACTGAAGGCAGAACCGTCAGCACCTGCCGCAACACCAAAACAGGATTCCACGGCCTATACCACCAATGAAACGCTTGTTGCTTTCGTTGACAGCGCGGTTACCTATGCACAGGCGAAAGGAAAAGAGGAAGCCCTGGCCGAATTCAGCAACCCGCATGGATCATTTGTACAGGGGGAACTCTACATCTATGCTTATGATTTCAACAACACCGCCCTTGCCCACCCGTTTGACAAGGACATCATCGGGAAAAACCGCCAGGGTGAACCCGATGCGTTCGGGAACCAGTACACGGACAGGTTCCTGGATGCAGCACACAACGGTTCCGGGTTTGTGCGGTTTTATTACATGAACCCGCTGCATAACCGTACGATTGAATCAAAACTCGGGTACGTGAAAAAAGTGGATGATACCTGGTGGGTGGGTTCCGGGATCTATACCGGCCCGGCCGACAAGCAGCCGGCAGTTACCTGAAAAAAATTCAAGTCAGGATCCGATTGAAAAATTAAAACCAAAGCCTGATTGATCCGGATCACATTTTCTATCGCGATCGTGATCGCGTTTGATTTTTTTTGGGCAGGGTCCGGCTGGATCGGATCGAACCAGCAGCAACCATCGCGCAGCGGGCAGGGGCACTCTTTGAAAGATCCGTGCGAGCGGATGCATTTTCTCACGCGGATATTGGGGGATATCCGTTCATCCCATTATACGCGGGTCTGGTGGGCCGGAACAGGCAGGTGTTTTCTGCAGGTGGCATTTTTTTTAAGAAACCGGGGCACGTGAGGCAAGGTACTGTGCTTCCTGCAGGCCGGCCTCTGTTTCATACGAGCTGATGGTCCGGTTGTAATGCCCGAATGCAGGATTATACACGATGCCGGTTGCGCCCTCGCGCAGGC
>JAAZNH010000091.1 GCA_012798365.1 Methanomicrobiales archaeon
CCCGTTGTTATGAGGATGCTTGAGGCAGGGATAGTGGTGACCGACTCCTCATCCTTGCGCTTAATGGCGTCAGGGCCGCAGACATCGTAGCAAAGGCCGCATTCGATGCAATGCTCCGAATCCTTGATGACAATGTCCGGAACAGCCTGGGGATGGGGCTTGTAGATTGCCTTCCTGACACCGACACCAGCATCGAACCGGTTATACACTTCGACCGGGCAGATCTGGATGCAGTCCCCGCACCCGGTGCAGGCTTTCTCATCGATGTACCGGGGATGTTTTCGTACGGTTACCTGGAAGTGTCCGATCTCACCTGCAATTGATTCCACTTCCGTGCAGGTGTGGATGGTGATATTGGGATGCCGGGCAACATCCACTGTCTTGGGAGAGAGGATGCACATGGAGCAGTCATTGGTGGGAAAGGTCTTGTCCAGCTGTGCCATGTGGCCCCCGATCGTGGGTTCCCTTTCTATGAGGTCAACATGGATATTATGGCCGGCGATATCCAGCGCAGCCTGGATTCCGGCAATGCCGGCCCCGATAATAACAACATTACCCATGGCGGGCATACTCCCGTGCAAGGTCAACATAGGTTGCGGCATTGGCGAGGATGTGTTTTTTCTGCTCCTCGGTAGCCGGCTTGATCACTTTACCGGGAATGCCCACCACAACGGACCCGGGCGGGACATTCATCCCTTCCGTGACAACAGCGCCCGCCCCGATGACGGACCCCTCGCCGACTACCGCGCCGTTGAGGACGATCGCGCCCATGCCGACCAGGACGCGGTCCTGGAGGGTGCAGCCATGGAGGATTGCCCCGTGGCCAACGGAAACATCATTCCCGACGATAACCGGGTGGCCGGTAGTAGTATGGACGACACAGTTGTCCTGGATGTTTGACCTGTCACCGATGACAATCCGGTCCTTGTCAGCCCTCACGACTGCGCCAAACCAGATACCAACCTCATTTCCCAGAGTGACATTGCCAATGACCGTGGCATTTGCTGCCTTCCACAAGGGTGTGCCGGAGACCTTCCCGTCCATATACATAATAACATAGGAAATTAAGAATCAAAGAGTATGAAGGTTATGGTAGGGGGCACGTTTGACCCTCTTCATGACGGGCACAAACGCCTGATCAGCCGCTCATTTGAGATTGCAGGGCCCGATGGATACGTGGTCATCGGTCTTACAACCGATTCGTTTGCCAGCAGGAAGATCCACCCGATACGGGCATTTGAGAACCGCAGGGCAGACCTTGTTGCATATATTGCAAAGAACGGGTACCGCTCCCCATGGCAGGTCGAACCCCTGCAGGACCGTTTCGGGTCAGCAATTGATGCGGATTTTGATGCCATTGTTGTTTCCGAGGAGACCCTTCCGGTTGCTGTTGAGATTAACAAGCACCGCAAGGAGAAGGGGAAGAAGAAAGTGGATATCCACCAGATCAGTTGTGTCCTTGCGGAAGATGGACGGTGGATCTCAAGCACCCGTATTTACAAGGGGGAGATCGATATTCACGGGCATGTATTGCGGTAATCGTTCGCCGTGAAGAAGGAAAGAACCCTGAAACGATTTTTTTAAAAAAGGACTGTTTTTAAAAAAAATTATTTTCTGGATGCGATAACGATCGCAACCAGTCCCGTCATAAGGGCTGCCACAGTCACCATGGATGACAGGGGTGCCTTGGTCGGGGTTGTCTTGGCCTTGGTCGGGACCTCGGCAGTGGTAACACCTTCTGCGGTCTGGACCGGCTTGGGGGCTGCCGGGGCAGCGGTGGTGTCAACAACGACTGCTGCGGCTGCGGGTGCGGCAGTACCGCTCTTGAACATGGTGTCACTGCCGTATTCGTTGGTTGCAGTGAGCCGGACATCGTAGGAACCTTCCTTCATGTAGATGTGGCGGGGGTTCTGCTCGTAGGATGAGGTGCCGTCACCAAAGTC
>JAAZNH010000092.1 GCA_012798365.1 Methanomicrobiales archaeon
AGATGGCAACGGCTTTCACCGGCCAGCCCATGTTGGTGCTCCACAGGTCTTTCATGGACCGGTCAAGATAAATGACACTCTGGCCGATCCCGGTGACCACGTACGCGCCGTCATCGCTCATCATGGCAATACTGCCGGCCCGGCCGCCCCACTTGTTCTGGCCGTCCCAGGTGCGGAGGACGAGCTGGTCGCCGCCCGCGAAGACAAACGTGCCGTTTGAGGAGAACTTTACCCCGTTAAACGGGGCATCGGTGTAGGGTCGTTCTTTCCATTCGGTGCCAAGGCTTGCTGCGCCAACGGTACCGCACAGGCATGCAACGGAGAGGATGCCAAGAACTGCAAGAGGGATACGGAGACCATGTTTCATACGTGTCTGGATGAGGGTATTGTGTCCCGGCTTATCAGATTTATGGAACCGACTGGTTAGCTGAACAAAAGATCGACCTGCAATAACATTCCCCATGAAGATGAAAAACTGAACGTGCCCGAATGGTTTACGTAAGAATGCCTGTTTCCTCATTGCTTATTACTCAACACGTTCTATCTCAACTCAATGAACCTCGCATCCAGGCTGAATATCCTGGTCCTCGTCCTCCTTGTCATTCTGACTGCTGGCTGTGCCGCCCCCCGGTCTTTCGGATATCCGGAGCCTGTTCCCTTGGACATCCCTGCAGCCCAGGCAACTTCCGCTCCCGCTTTTACATCCCCTCTGGTTTCTGTCACGCCCACGTTTCTCCCCCCGGCCCCGGGCGAGATGAAGACCATCGGCATCATCGGAGGAGTCGGGTGGTCTTCCTCGCTTGAATATTACCGGATTGCAAATGAGAAAGCCCAGGCCGATCTCGGGGGCGACCATTCGGCCAAACTCCTGATGTACTCGATCGAGTTCGGGGAATTCTCAAAGCAGGAGCGACTGGCATCGGCAGGGAACTGGGACCCGCTGAACGCGACCATGCTTGATGCTGCCCGGCGGCTGAAGGCCGGCGGTGCGGATTTTATCATCATCGCATCGAACACGCTGAATTCGCGGGCGGATGACATCGAGAAGAACGTGGGAATCCCGGTCCTGCGGATCTATGATGTAACCGCTGCAAAGGTGAACCGGAGTGGCATAAAAAAAGTCGCCCTGCTTGGGACGAAGTTCACCATGGAGGAACCCTTCTATCGCAATGCCCTCAAAGAGCGGTATGGCATCGATGTCGTGACTCCCAATGCAACCGAGCGGGAGTACATCAACCGTATCATCTTTGACGAGCTGGTCCGCAATGATATCCGCAGCGAGTCGCGCAAAGAGTATGTCCGCATCATCAACCGGCTCGTTGACGAGGAAGGGGCACAGGGGGTTATCCTGGGCTGTACTGAAATCCCGCTGCTCGTGCACCAGAGCGATGTGAAGGTGCCGGTCTTTGATACAACCCGGATCCATGTGGAAGCTGCGGTTGATTACGCGATGAGTAAGAGCTGCTTTTCCCGGCAAAAAACGCGATCCTGTTTCCGCATCCGGCCATTCCCCCTCCCCACAGGAGATCATGGAAGACTTTTTGTTTTTCCCGGGTTGGCTGGACCGCAGGCACGGAATTCTTCTTGTTACCGGTGCTTTGGTCCAAGCCTTGCCGCTGTCGCAGCCGAAACCTGACGTCCCGGTCAGCCCGCCCGATCTACCACTGCCGGTATCCTTGCGACCGGGCGGTTCCTGCACGTTATTCAAAAAAAACCGGGCCGGCACGCGGGGGGGGTCGGGCCGGGCCAGCGTGGATTTGATCGCAGTGGCGGCTCCGGCCCCCTCCCCCGCTCCTGCCTGTTCTTATCCCCGAAAAGACCGCCCGGGCTGTGTGCCGGATCGCGATTTTTTTGTGCGGGCCGGCCCATCGCACACGAAAAAAATGCAAATTGCCCCTGCCCGACCCCCCTTTTCAAACAAGCGGAAAATAGCAGTGTTTCGCATGGAAATTACGACGACAAAGTGGGGAAAATTTCTCCATGGGAAGCAGACGGGGGTCGGGCCGGGCACGTGTTTGGTTTTTCCCGCAGTGCCGGCAAAAAAATTTCATACGTGATCCGGATCGCGATCCGTTCTTCCAAAAACCCGTATGGGAACCGCACCATTACCTGCGCCATTCTGCGATTTTCTCCAGGTGCGCACTAAGGGAAAGTAGTATGTTCCTTGCGTTTAGGAAAAATCAGTTGATAAGAATCGCCAGCTACCAACACTACTCCGCCTTCGGGGTTCGCTTCACCGATGCTGCATACAGGCAGATGAAATCAAGCCGTTCCTTTGCGTGACGCTTCCGCTCAAACTGCAATTCTGTCAGTCCGTTGGGGGTCCTGACAGGAAACGGCCATTCAGGCCGATTCAATCATCACGGTCTTCAGGCTGGCGGCTGGAACCCGTTCCGAGAGTCTGAGCAGTTCAATTCCGACAAGATTGTTCTCATCGTCAAAATCGAGGATTACTCCGGGTTTGACCTCTTCGGAATCACGGATGCGGGCATCGGAAAGGCGCATATAGAGAGCATCGGCTTCTTTATCGACGGTCACTTTCATTGTTCTGGACTCTCCTGTCAAAGAATACTGTGATAACCCTTTGTGGATTGTAGGAAGGATTGATGATTACCCGCAGGAACCTGTTCCCGTTCTGCGGGATCCGTTTGAGGTAATGGATCTCATCATCCCGTCTTTTCTCAATCTTTTCAGGAGAAATCACGGTACCCGACACCCAGTCCTCTTCAATCATCCGTTCCTGCATCATGGTTTTTGCATGAATGGAGTAATCCAGAGGACTGTGCATGATAGTGTATTACCCTTCCATAAGATATGAATAATTGTCATGGGGGGCTGCCCTGTTTAGGGAAAAATGGGAGGGCAGAATGAACCGCACCTCAGGCTCTCCCTGCGGGAAAGGGGATTGGGGATCAGTCCATTTCCCCAAACAGCGCCGGGTTCTGCCGGCGGATCCACCAGCGCCGGGCAACGAACCCGCCGGCACAGAGCACGATGATGCCGGCAACCGCAAGGACCGGCAGGAGCGATCCGGGCGATGACTGGCTGGCCGGAACCGGTGCTGCGGTCGTCTCTGCAGCAGCCGGAGCCGGGCCGGCCTGCGCCCTCGCGGGTTCGCCCTCAGGGGCCGGCCCGGACGAACCGGCAACATCGCTGAAGGTCTGTATCTTCCTCTCCCCGGTTGCTGCATCCTCCCGGGCAACACCGATGATCGCAAAGAGCGAGAAGCCCGGGCTCGTGGCCGTGAATGTGACGATGCCGTTCGTTGTTGAGACGACCGTTGTCGGCAGGGCTACCCACTGCCCGTTCACGGAGTGATACATCGTGATGTCCTGCGGTGTCATGTGGTGCTCATCGAGCCATGCCTGCGGGACCGTGAACGTGATCGTGGCACCGTCAATTGACTCATAGTGGTACGCCGTGAGTGCGATATACTGGTACACATCTCCCGGTGGCGGGGAATTATCCCCGGGACCGGCCTGGGTGAACCCGGTCACGATCAGGTCCTCAATACCGGTCCCGATGACCAGCACGCTCGTGACCGCCGAGTTGCCGCCAACCGGTACGCCAGCCTCTTCCTGCGGTGATGAGGGCTGCTTATTGCCGGTTGCCTGGCCCGTGACCGTTGTGCCGGCATCGTCGCTGTCGCTTCCCCCGCCGCCCGGGTTATAGGAGCTCGCGGGTGTTCCGGAGCCGGACGAAGACGGAAGAGAGACCGTGACATAATCAGCCCGGGTCTGGGTATCGGTCCCGGCAGCATTGGCAACGATGAGCCGGACCGTGTACGTCCCGGCAGCTGCGTAGACATGGACCGGATCTTTTTGCAGGGAATCGGTGGTGTTGAACCATGAGCCGTCGCCAAACGACCAGTTCCACGACACCGGCGAGTTGGTCGAGGTCCCGGTGAACGTTACTGAAAGCGGGGCGGTGCCGGTTACCGGGGTACCGGTAAATGATGCCACAGGCTGGGAAAGGCTCTCGTGGACAAAAATATCATACACTCCGTTGGTATCGCCCGTCACCAGGTTCGATGCACCAGAGTCAAACGCAACGTACTTCCCGTCAGCAGACAGCGCTGATTTGAGAGAACCCGCGTTTGACTGTCCCCCGGATGAGGATACTGATGAGCGGGAGGTTATACCGGTCGACAGGACGTGGATAAAGATGTCGTCGACCCCATTGGTATCCCCGGCTACCAGGTTGGATGCAGACGACAGGAATACGACCACGGTTCCATCACCGGAGATTGCCGGATTATCTGACCCGTTGTTTGCCTGCGCTCCCGTGGAATCAACCGAGATCCGGACCGTTGTGCCGGCCGTGCGATCATGGACGAAGATATCCGTCTTCCCGTTGGTATCTCCGGAAACGAGGGTGGTCGCATCTGACGTGAATGATACATACCTGCCATCGGATGATATGGTGGGAAGGTGCGAATAACCGTCCGCTTCAGCGCCGGCAGAACTCACGGAGATGCGGGAGGTTGTGCCGGTCGTACGGTCATGGACGAAGATATCCTTCATGAGGTTGGTATCTCCAGGAACGAGGTTGGTTGCTTCCGACGTGAAGACCACATACCTGCCATCGGCAGAGATTGAGGGGTAGGAGGATGCCCCGTCCCCTTCAGTGCCGGCAGAATCAACGGAGATGCGGGAGGTTGTGCCGGTCGTGCGGTCATGGACAAAGATGTCCTGTACTCCATTGGTATCCCCGGCAACCAGGTTGGTCGCAGTCGAATCGAATGCCACATACCTGCCATCGGATGAAACGGAGTGCATGACTGAATAGGAATTAGCCTGGGTGCCGGCAGAATCAACCGAGATGCGGGTTGTTGAAGAGGTGGCGAGATCACGGACGAAAATGTCGGCAACGCCGTTGGTATCCCCACTAACCAGGTTTGTTGCAATGGAGGTGAAGACAACGTACTGGTTGTTCGCAGAAATGACGGGGTAATATGAATTGCGGTTTGCCAGGGCTCCCGCGGAATCCACGGAGATGAGGGAGATTGTACTGGCCGTGCGATCCCGGATGAAGATGTCAGTATGCCCGTTGGTATCTGACGGCACGAGATTGGTTGCGTCGGAATAGAATACCACATACCTGCCATCGGCAGAAATATCCGGATCCAGCGAATCAGCATTTCCCTCTGCACCGGCAGAGTCGAGGGAGATCCGGGTTGTGTCAGTGGCCCCGGCAGGCACGATTGCCATGAATACCAGGATGATCAGCAGGGCAGTACTGCACATCAACAAATGGATCCGGGCAGCCATGGGGCGGGGACAGGGGGAAACTGCAGTAACAGGAAGCGTTTTGAAAACCTCAGAAAATATGTGAAGTATAGAATTTTCCCCGGATTGTTTTTAAATATTCTGCTATTATTCTACCGAAGAATATCTGTCAGATTTATGAAATAACAAAAATCCTCCGACATTTTCTGGATTCGGGGAAAAAATGGTGCATACTTATTTTGTTGCACCACAAATGTCCCGGACACGCAGTTACTGAAAGGAGCGAACACGTGCGGGACATTGTTCAGCTGGTTGCCGGAAGGCCCGGCGCGCAGGAAAAAACCGAATAACCGGCAGGTCAAACGCAGATGTGTCAATCCCAAGAAGATATTCGATCACGAGTGCCGGCCCGGGCTCATCGGGCGCAGCGCATCCATCCGCGCTTTCTTCTGTCGGATCCATTCCATCAGATCCTGCATGCGGTCATTCATATCGCTATCGGCTGAATTTTCGTTGATCCGATATTTACATCGCAAGTTCACGAATACTGCCCTGGCACTTCCCGCTCCCTCCAGGGCGAATTCCTCTACCTGCTGTTCTATCCGGCAGGAACGTTGTGAAAAAAGGAAAAGGAGTTATTCGATAATAATCGACGGCTTGAACGGCAGGGCCATCGCGGCCTTTGCATGGCCGGCGGCTTCTGCATCTTCGATATGGATCGCAACGCCGAACTCCTGCTCGAGGAAGCCCTTTGCTGCTTCGAAGATGGCCCGCTCGTTGATCGGTTCGCGGACCAGCGGCTCGACAACGTAGGGCGGCAGGCGGTGGATGAGGGTCGTGATCTGCTTTGCTGCATCGGTTGCTTCCTTGCCCCGCTTGCGCATCGACTCGTCCTTCATGATCTCCTTGACAACTGTGTTCTTGTCGCTTGCCTTTGCAATCGTGTTGAACACGTCTTTCTTCCAGGCCGGTGCAAGGGCGATCGTAATCGCCCTGGGCTTCATCTGGATCAGTTTGAGGATCGATTCGATGTCCTCAACAGTGCGCAGGAGGAGCTCTTCAGCAAGCTCGGCCTTCTCGTCCATGAGCTGCTTGTCGGCAACCGGCCAGGGTGCGAACGAGACAAGTCCTTCCCCGCCCATCTCCTTCCAGAGGTATTCGGCCGTGAACGGGATGAACGGGGCAAGCAGGCGTGTCCAGACCGAACAGAGCGTGTGGAGTTCTTTGCTGCCGGCCGCATCTTTCCCGAGGCGGCGGCGGTACCACTTGAGGTCGCTCTCGATACCGAAGTACGACTCCTGCAGGGCCTGACGGGTCTGGAACTTGTCAAGAGCATCCGTGGTCCGGGCAATGTGGGCCTGCAGCCGGCTCAAAAGCCAGCGGTCGATCTCGTGCGGCTCGCCTTTCACGTCCTTGAGTTCCAGCACCGTGTTGTGGAACCGCTCGATCTGCTTCTTTGTCGAGAGGACGAGCTCGTTTCTCCAGTCAAAGTCCTGCCAGGGCTCGGCAGATCCCATCAGGAACATGCGGACGGTGTCAGCGCCGAACTCTTTCACGGCATCTTCCAGCAGGAAGACGTTGCCTTTCGAGCTGGACATCTTGGCGCCGTTTAAGAGGCCCATGCCGAAGACGACCATGCCCTTGGGGAGCTTGTCCTTCTGGCCTTCAAAGACCGTGCAGTGGTGGAAGACCTGGAAGGTCAGGTGGTTGGAGATGAGGTCCTTGGCCGAGAACCGGAAGTCGTAGGGGTACCAGTACAGGAACTCCCTGCGCATGGCTTCGAGTTTCTTCTTCTCGGGCAGCTCCTTGTTCTCTTTTCCAAGGAAGATGTAATCAAAGACTTCGGGGGTGAGGAGCTTTGAGTCGATCTCGCGGATCTTGTGGGCGATGGTATAATACGCCATGTACACGGTCGAGTCGGAGAGCGGCTCGATGAGCTGGGTGGTGTCCCACGGGAACCGGGTCCCAAGGCCGACTTTACGGGTGCAGGCCCAGTCCTGGAGCCACCAGATGGTGCGGTCGAACTCGACACGGACCTCGGGGGGGACGAGGCTCATGTCGTTCATATGGTCCTGGACTTCCTGCTTCCAGGCCTCGTCGCTGTACTTTAAGAACCACTGGTCGTGGAGGATCTTGACCTTGACGCGGTTGCCGCACCGGCAGACAACGGGCCGGAGGTCGAACTCGTACATCGGGACCGAGTCGTACTTCTCGGTCATCAGGTCCGCAACTTCGTCGCGGGCGATCTTGACCGGCTTGCCGCCATACTTCTCGAAGAGTTTGCCCTTGGAAAATTCGGCGGAGTAGATCTCCTGCGTGAGTGCGTCCATCCGCGGGTCGAGCTGGTCCTTAATGCCTGCCTTCTCAACGGCAGACATTGCCGGGATCTCGCCATAGCCTTCGACCTTGATCAGCGGGACGGGTTTGATGTCCTTGTACTTGCCCTTCTCCTGGAGGTCGCGGAGCGCGATGTAGTCGAACGGTGCATGGGCGGGAACGCTCATGACCATACCGGATGCCATGTCGGGATCAACGAATTCAGCGGGAAGGATCGGGACATCGCCGCAGAGCGGGTGGCTGACTTTCTTGTCAACCAGTTCGGATCCCTTGACCTCTCCCTTGATCTCGACCGTGTGGTCCTGCAGTGCGAGTTTCTCGGCCGCTTCTTTGCTGACGATCCAGGTCTTTCCGTCGACAACTGCTTTCACGTACGTGACGGTCGGGTTGGCCCACAGGTTCGTGACACCGTGGATGGTCTCGGGCCGGAGGGTTGCGCACGGGATGAATGCATCGCCGTACCGGAACATGACCAGCGTGAACTTGATCACTTCGGCCTTGTCGCCTTCGAGCAGGTCGTGATCGCCGACCGGGTTCTCGTCAACCGTACAATACCGGACCGGGTGGGCTCCCTTGATGACGTGACCGGCATCGTAGAGTTTCTTCCACTGCCACTCGATGAACTTTGAATAGGTCGGGTCGACCGTGATGAACCGGCGGCGCCAGTCAATCGAGAGGCCGCAGTCGGTCATCACGCGCTGGTACTCGGATGCAAAGTGCTTGACGATCACGAGCGGGTCGGTGAACTCTTCGAGCACGTTCTGCGGAACGCGGTAGAGATCGCGGTAGAGCTTGATGGTCTTCTCGTCCTTGTTTGCAATCCGTTTGGAGATACCCACGACCGGTGCGCCCGTGACGTGGAACCCCATCGGGAAGAGGACCTGTCTGCCCTTCATGCGCCAGAACCGTG
>JAAZNH010000013.1 GCA_012798365.1 Methanomicrobiales archaeon
GACCCGAAGGAGAGCGAGAGACCGGCAACGGACGGGCCGTGGCAGATACGGGCGCAGTTGTCAACGTTGTTGGTCTGGAATGCGACGCGGGCCCACTTCTGGAGCGCGTAGCAGTCCTCGTTGACCGTACGGCACGAGGTGTGGAACCCGAGTGCCTTGGGCCCGCCGGCCTTGTGAATCTCGGTGAACTTCTTCACGACCAGGTCAATGGCCTCGTCCCAGGATGCTTCCTCGAACTTGTCACCCTTCTTGATGAGGGGCTTGGTCAGCCGGCCGGGCCCGTTGACGGACTCCCAGCAGGTGGCGCCTTTCGGACAGAGCTTTCCCTCGTTGACCGGGGACCGCTTGTACGGCTCGACACCGACCAGCTTGCCATCGTTGACAACGAGGTTCAGGCCGCAGCCGACCCCGCAGTACGGACAGGTCGTCGGTACGTATTTTAATGATGATTTTATGTCTTCCATGTAATACATCACCTGTTCTTCATGCACAACCAATGCAATAACTAAACTTCACCTTTTGTTAAGCAATTGTAGTTATTGAACAGCAATTGTCTATCCTGGGATTATTTAACCATTCTGAAATCTTCACTAAAATTGGTGATTAAAAGTGGGTTTATCATCTCCCGCCCCTAAATGGTTCAGGAATACAAACCGGTGCACTCGATGAGTACAGCATATTCTCTTAACAAAACGTGTTCCGACAACCGGACTGGTACAGCATGAAACGGTACCGGATTCCCCCGATGCTCGCAGCCATTGTTGAGGCCACCCTCACATCATTTGCTGGTATCCGGTTTGAGTCCCGGCAAGGTTCCTGCCCGCACTGCACTGGCATGATCACCGGATATGATTTTAAAGAACGCCTCTTTGCTGTAATTCTCACGAATGGGAGAAAGGAAGAGATTCGTGTTCTGGTCAAGCGGTTCCGCTGTCGCGAATGCGGGTTAGTATTCTCTGCCGACCAGCCGTTTTACCCATGCACGCGGATTGGTTCCCCTGTCGTTGATCTTTGTCTTACCCTGAGCCATCAGATGCCGTATTCCCGGGTATCAACCTGTCTTGCGGAGATGGGAGTGCTCGTGGATCGCTGGAGTGTCCGGAATTATGCCCGCCAGATTTGTACCCCGGTCGCTTCCGCAGAGATGTTCGGCATGGAGGTTCCGGTCTCCCTTGTCCGCCTCGCTGCCCTTGCATTGGCATCCAGTGACAACCGGATTAGCGAACTGGCAGCGCTTGAAGCCTGTGGATATCCCGGTAATTCGGACAGGAACGTATCCCACGACTCCAACCCGTCGGGGCCGGAAAATCACGAAGTATAATAATCCTTCAGGCAGGAATCTGAACTCCCGTGATGAACTTGCCGGTTCCCACGACCCGTTAGTTTTTCTGGATAACTACATGAAAAAAGGCACCTGCAGGGTACCCCTGTATCCTGCAGGATCCTGGCGCTCTGTCGTTCAATCTCCTGAGATGAGGAATTTTCCGGATAGAGAATCGGGAACCGGAAAAAATTAGTTGGTGTAAGCCGGTTTCCCAAGCTTAGGTTCAAAGAGCTTGTCAGCTTCAGTGCGGATGGCATGGCTGAACAGCGCAAGCGGAATCTCCGAGGGGCAGCACTCTTCGCACTGGCCGCAGTTGATGCAGGAGTCGGAGATGTGGGCAAGCCGGCGGAGGTGGAACATCTGGTCTGCCGGGATAACACCGTGGCGAACCATCATGTCGGGCTGCTTGAATTTGTCGGCACGGGTAACGCAGACCGGGCAGTGGTCAATGCACGCGTAGCACTTCATGCAGCGGCTGGTCTCCTGTGCAATGGTCTCCCAGAGGACCGGGGCCAGGGCCTCAAAGTCGTGCTTGCGCCACTTGTCGCCAAGCTTGAGCATCGCATTCTCAACCTTTGCACGGATCTCGACACCCTTGGGGTTGGCCGGTTCTGTTGCGAGTTTCTTGGCATCGACTGCGCCCTTGAGGAGTTTTGCACCCTTCTCGGAGCAGACCTCAACAAAGGTGGCCTTGCCGGCCTTGTCACCAAGGACTCCCCAGTTACCGCAGGCAAGGTCTGCCTGGCGCGGGATCTTTACCTTGCAGCGGCGGCAGTTGGACCTGCGGCCATAGCCGGCCTCTTCGAGCTCATCAACAGAGATGCCCTTGTGGCCTCCCTCGTACTCGATGATGAACTGGCCCTTGTCGATCTCTTCCTTGTGGACGGAGTTGGGGTCTACGCCATAGACATCCTTAATCATCCGGCGGGCCGTGGTCGGGTTGACCGAACCCCCGCAGTTGACACCGATCATGATGATGTTGTCCAGGTTCACGATATTCCGCTTAGCCAGCTCAAGGATGCCCATCATGTCGCAGCCCTTGACCACCATCGCGATCTTCTTGTTCGCGAGGGCCGGCGCGTATTCTGCTGCAATCCTTGAAAGGAGCAGGGTTCCGCAGTGGAGGGAACCGGCACACGCGTCAAGTTCCTTTGCCTTGGTCACGATCACCGGGACTGCATCATAAAGGTCAACACCGCGTTTCACGGCGAGAACTGCGTCAACGGTCTTGCTCTCGAGTGCATATTTCAGGAGCTCGGTGACGGCACCGCCGCATTCAGCCTTCTTTGCAAGGCCGGCATCATTGGTCCAGGCATAGAGCATATCGCCTTTCTTTGCCATTTACTTCCCCTCCTTGATCTTCTCGACACTGACAGCACAGTGCTTGAGTTCCGGCATCTTGGAGAGCGGGTCGAGGGCGGTGTTGGTAAGGTTGTTGACACCTTCATTGAAGTGCATGGCCATGTAGAGCACCTTCGGGGCAACATCGGTTCCCACGCGGGCAATCGTTACGGTCTCGCCGCGGCGGCTCTTGATCTTCACCTTTTCGCCATCCCTGACACCGAGTGCCTTTGCATCCTTGATGTTCATCTGGACATAGGACTCGGGGACCTCGTAGTGCAGCACAGCACACTGGTCGGTCTGGGTCCTGGTGTGGTAGTGGAAGATCACACGGCCGGTCATCATGGTGAACGGGTAATTCTCGTCAGCAACTTCCGCGGGCGGGCGGTATTCGAGGCCGAACATGGTGCCCTTGCCATCTGCTGCGGAGAACTTGCCGATGTGGAGGATCGGCGTACCGGGGTGGTCTTCTGCCGGGCAGGGCCAGTGGACGGACTCGGGCTTCTCCATGCGCTCGTAGGTCACACCGAACATGTTCGGGGTACATGCCCGCATGTCGTCCCAGACATCCTTTGCGGACTTCCAGTCAAAGCCCTTGAGGCCCATCTTCTTGGCAAGCATGCCGATGATCTCCCAGTCGTACTTGGACTCACCGGGGCCGTCAACTGCCTTCCGGACACGGTTGACACGGCGCTCGCCGCTGGTGAACGTGCCGTCCTTTTCTGCAAAGCAGGTACCGGGCAGGACAACATCTGCATATTCGCAGCTCTCGGTCCAGTAGATATCCTGGATGACAAGGAAGTCAAGTTTCTCAAATGACCTCTTCACATGGTTGCTGTCGGGGTACGAGACCACCGGGTTCAGGCCAAGGACGAACATGGCCTTGATCGGATCGCCGCACTGGGTGATCTGCTCAGTAAGGGTTACACCGTACCAGTCCGGCAGGGAGCCGGCTTTCATGCCCCATGCCTTCTCCATCTTGGCACGGTTGTCGGGAACGGAACAGGCCTGGTAGCCGGAGTAGACGTTGGGGTAGGCACCCATGTCGCAGGCACCCTGCACATTGTTCTGGCCACGGAGCGGGTTGACACCAACGCCCGGACGGCCGACGTTGCCGGTCAGGAGGGCGAGGTTGCCCATCGAACGGACGTTGTCGGTACCCGTGGTGAGTTCGGTGATGCCGAGACAGTATACAATAACTGCAGCCTTGGCTGAGGCATACTGGCGGGCTAACTTCCGCACAACATCAAGCGGGACGCCGTGGATGTCTTCTGCATTGGCGTACTTCTCGACCGTCTTCTTGAGGTCGTCGAATCCCTTGGTCCGGTCACGGATGAACTCGTGGTCCTGGAGGTTGTCGTGGATGATCCAGTACATAATCGAGTTCGCAAGCGCGATGTGGGTCGAGGGAGTAAACTGGATCCACTGGTCGGCAAGCCGGGCGGTTGCGCTGTAGCGCGGGTCAACGACAATGATCGGGATACCTGCTTTCTTGGCCTGCATGATGCGCCGGCCGGCAAGCGGGTGGGCTTCAACCGCGTTGCTGCCCCACAGGACAATCAGGTCGGAGTTGAGGACATCCTCGAACGGGTTGGTGGCTGCACCGGACCCAAAGGAGAGGGAGAGACCGGCAACGGACGGGCCGTGGCAGATACGGGCACAGTTGTCAACATTGTTGGTCTGGAACCCGACACGTGCCCACTTCTGCAGCGCATAGCAGTCCTCATTGACGGTACGGCACGAGGTATGGAACCCGAGTGCCTTGGGGCCGCCAGCCTTGTGGATCTCCGTGAATTTCTTCACAATCAGGTCAAGGGCTTCGTCCCATGTCGCGTCCACGAACTTGCCGTTCTTCTTGATCTTCGGCTTTGTCAGCCGTCCGGGCTTCTGAACCGATTCCCAGCAGGACGCACCCTTGGGGCAGAGCTTGCCCTCGTTGATGGGGCTGCGCTTGTACGGTTCAACACCGACAAGCTTGCCGTCGTTGACAACGAGGTTCAGGCCGCAGCCAACCCCGCAGTACGGACAGGTTGTCGGTACATACTTTACAGTACTGTTAACTTCGCTCATCGTCTATCACCAAAACCAGGAGCTCGTGCGCTGTTTTTATTGTAAAAAAAAGCACCGGGACCTGGATTACACACCTCTGAATACAAGCAAAATTGTTAACCAAAATTGCTTGATTTAAAATCTCTGTAAACACCATATTTATGTATTCTGAAAAACCTCTATTTTTGTAGATTATTTGGGGGTAAATTGAAAAACATTATAAAATATCCGGCGATTTACGACCCAGGAGATCTCCGGCCTATGATCCCTGGTCCCTGCAAACAAGTGTCACCCGGGAGGATGCAGGTGTGAGATTACGCCCTGTTCCCCCTCTGTTGCCGGATGTAATCCGTGCTGCAATACGTGTCTGTGACATGACGGAATATTCTCCTGTGGGGCATTGCCCGTCCTGCGGGGGAACTTTATCCGGATACGATACCCGGACAAAACGCTTTGCTGTACTGTGCGATGCAGATGGTGACTGGCCGGTTGAAGTGATCATCCACCGGGCCTATTGCCGGGAATGTGGCCGTATTGTGGTACCCGAGGAACCATTCTATCCGGGAACACGGATCGGCTCCCCGATTGTCGACCTTTGCACTACGCTCGCATCGTCCGGTTCCCATGGAAACGTTACTGCCTTTCTTGACCGGTTGGGTGTCAAAGTGGATCGCTGGAGTGTCCGTTCCTATTGTCACCTTTCCATCCCTGCGCCAAAAACGATCAGTATGTTCGGGATGCAGCTCCCGGCATCGATTATTGTGCTCTCGTCTCTGGCAGGGGATATTGCACAAGGGCAAAAAGCCAGGGGAACTGATGTGCTTGCAGCGTGCAATTTCCCGTCGCGGTATTTGGGGGTAACATTTTCCGGTATGATTTTCTCTTCCCTTTTTGACCTGTCAGCCCTGGTGATTTTCCTCAATGATCTCCTGATGGTCTGACGTCCGGAAGAGAGAATCACTTTTCATAAGACGTTTATTGCATGGCCAAGTAAACACTATTCATGCAACCCTCTCATAAGGAAGAGTCCCCAGAAGCGCTCATCGCCAGCATGAACCGGGGAGGCGTTCCTCAAAAACTCCAGAAGGAGATCCTTGCCCTTTCCGAATTTCATACCTACCCGGCGCCAGGAGTTCTTATCGGAGCATTCATGGTTGATTGGTGTCTTGAGCTGCTGGGAGCAGATAAGACCCGAAAACTGTACGGTGTCTGCGAGACGCCCAAGTGTCTTCCTGATGCATTGCAGGTTCTGGCTCATGTCACCATCGGGAACAACCGGCTGAAGATTGTACCTATCGGGAAATTTGCCATCACCATGAATCCCCCATCTGAAGGACCAACAGCAGATGCCGTCAGGGTGTGGGTTGACCTGGAGAAATTGAAGATGTTTCCGACGATCGATATCTGGTACGCCAACAGCCCGGCGTTTGACAAGAAGACCATGAAGCAGCAGCTCTTTGACGAGATCTTCCTTGCAGGCAAAAAAATTCTCTCAACAGAAAAAGTCCGGGTGAAGGTCACCCAGAAGAAGAAATGGAAATCGGTAACCTGTCCCTGCTGTGGTGAAAAAGTACCTGATTACCTTATTGAAGGTGACAAGTGCGGCGCCTGTGGTTCGATGAAGTATTACGAGCAGATCGGGTAACATTACACTAATGTTTTTAGAAAAAAAAAGAAAATCAGGCAGCAACCTTTGCTGCATCCTCTTTCCTGACCGGCTTCTTTGTCCATGC
This sequence comes from Methanomicrobiales archaeon, assembly GCA_012798365.1. Taxonomy (GTDB): domain Archaea; phylum Halobacteriota; class Methanomicrobia; order Methanomicrobiales; family Methanospirillaceae; genus Methanoregula. The sequence continues at coordinate 6,448 of JAAZNH010000013.1, forward strand.
AAGTGCTTTTCCCTCAAAAGCAAATGACCGCATCGAATACACCGGAATACCTTCCGGCACCGAGGCTGCGTTGGCATTGGCCGGCAGCATGACGGCACAGGAATGTCTCGTGATCGTGCCATCAGTGTTCTTCTCGGGTTTTTTAATCTCCTCAAGCGCTTCGACTGGCACATCGTGCGAGAAGGTAACCAGCATCTTGGTGCATTCCCGGTGACCATTATTCCGGCGTTCCAGGATCGCGATACGGTCATACCCGTTTCCTGTTGCCCGCTCCGACAGTTTCCATCCGTCAAAACTGGAATACAACGCTGTGATCTCCTTTGCCACGAAATCATGCATAATATCTGAACTCATTCCCATACTGATCAGATAGTGTTCAACAAACTGGTAATTAAAAGGCGATGGTTAATTATCCGAGATTAACCCGACCAGAAATATTTTCACTCTATCCGGTTACGATTCGTTTTCACCACCAACTGTGTTCGCGGTCCAGACTCGTGCCGCCCAACACCATAAATTATCCTGTCATAGGGCCTAAAAAGAAAAGATTGTATATTAAAAATGCTGAACAAAATACTTTAAGTCAACAAGAATCAATGATCATGTGCCCATCTGAACGGGCAAGGTCAGGTTTTCCGGTACCGTTTGTACCGGCATCATGCCACGATGCCTGCGAAGAACTGACTCATTCCTCATTTCGGGTTCGGTCGCCAGTCGTCGTATCACACCACAATGCGGCCGTTCCCAAAAAAAATGCTGATTATTCTGCCCGGATAATCGTTCCGAGTTTTTTGCCGTTAATCGCTTTCTCAATATTGCCCCGCTCGTGGCAGTTGATAATCCGGACTTCATGGATATTAACCGCGTCCTGCAGGAGCTCAACTACCATCGGTTCGATGACCATGTCCTCAAGATTCATGCGGATAAGCTCTTTCGCTGTGATGTCACGGATCAGCTCCGCATCAGGATTCTTGCGCGGGTCTTCAGCATAGAGGCCCCCGACATTCTTTCCGATGATGCAGCTCTTTGCTCCGAGTACTTCTGCGATTAAAAACGCCCCGGTATCGGTCCGGTGCGGCGGGATAACCTCATTGCGAGCCGGGTGTTCGTACAGGCCATACGGCGGCGTCCCGTGCGTGACCGGCAGGATCCCCAGTTTCATGAGCATCGGGAGTTCCAAAAGATCCCCGGTATGGATCCGCGTCCCGTTGTACTTCGAGAGAAGGATCGAGACCATGATCGCGTTCTGTTCCGAGATCTTGGCCGAGAGTTCTGCAAGAACGCCGGTTGGCATGCCAAGATCGATACCGATATCCATGATATGGCGGACCCGGCCGCCCCCGCCCGTGACAACCAGGATCTGGTGTTTTTTTGAGAGTGTCCCGATCTCTTCACACAGGGGGTACATGACCTCGCGGCCATAATCGATTGCACCATGGCCCCCGATCTTCACCACGTTCATATCCGGGGCTATGCGGATCTGCCCGGATGCTTTGCGCTTGTCTTTCATCATGCCTTTGCGGACCAGCGTCTCTCCCTGCAGTCCGCTCCTGAGTTCAAACCGTTTGCTCATGTCGTATCAGCCAGATATCCAGTTACCATAGAAAGTATTAAGACCTTGTAAACCAGTTGGTATACCAGTGCTAGTACGAAATCCTGCTGGAATTGTGGACACTATGAAAGCGGGGTTCCGGCTGGCTGGAGGTGTTGTATGAAAATCTATGTACGTGAACGCCAGAAAGTCGGCGAGGGTGTAGAGTCCCCGAAGTACCGCGTCATTGCCATCACCGGTGGCCAGGTTCAGATCCAGGCCACCCATTTCCGGAAATTTGAGATCGAACAAATTGCAAAGGACGTCGGTGCTGAAGTCGTCTTCATGAAGCCGGTCGCCGATGACCACAAAAAGAAACACTAATTTTTTTCATTTGATCGCATGAAACCTCAGGCCGGCACCTGTGGGAGAGAATGGGATGAGGGTACCTGGAAACCGGTGGATCTCCCATGATGGATCGGAATCCTGATGCCGTTTTTGAAGCAGCTATCCGCATGCTGCTGGTTCAGCGCTCGCTTGTCATTACCTTCACTCCAGACACATCGGTCCGGATAAAATTTCCGATAACGCGAGAGCTTGCGGCTTTTGTTGATCTTCCCCATTATCTTGTTCTCCGGTTTTTTGCCATGATGGAGAGTGAGGACCTTGTTATGAGAGTGGAACGTGTCGGAATTGTTACAACAAATAAAGGAAGCAGGAAAGCGTTCGATCTCCTTGACCAAAAATACCGAAAGGAAGCGGAAGGTATTCTGGGACCGGCAATATTCCACGACCTGCTCACCAGGTGCCGGGAAGCGGATACCTGATACCGTGATGTCTCGTCCGGTGTTCCGGTTCCCGCGTTTTTGGACACCGCGCTTATGAAACCTGGAAATCGGGTGGCTGAACAATAAAAAATGTCAATTACCCGGCCGGTCAATTGGTATATGCGAATTATTCATGGCAGCCCTTTCCATTGATGTTCTCTTTGATGCAGCAATCCGTATCCAGCTTCTTGAGCGGTCGATCACGATCGCTTTTGCAGACAATACTGTCCGTATGAAATTTCCGACAACCCGCCGGCTTGCAGAATTCCTGGATGTCCCCCATTACTATGTGCTTCCCTATTTTGCCATGATGGAGGAGGAAGAACTCGTCACCCGGGCTGAGCGTGTGGGAATCCTGACAACTGCAAAGGGAAGCCGGAAGATGGCTGAACTTATGCGGGACCGGTACCAGAAAGAGACCAGTGACATCCTCGGTGTCAGGGTCTTTGAAGAGATTTTGAAAAAATGCTGATATAAAAGGATCTGATTCTTAAAACCCGTTAACAAGCTAACCAGATTAAAATAATTCGTTCTATACCATCTGGTTAACAGCTGATTTTCAAATGTTATTAACCCGGAGGAAAAAGAAACATTCAATAGTGTTCAATTCTACGAGTTAACCCGGTATAACTATGAAAAAAGGTGTGTATGTAGGATTCATATCCATTGCATTTGTTCTGCTGCTCCTCACTGCCTGCTTTGCAGGATGCACGAGCCAGACAACAACTCCTCCGGCAACTGCTACAGTAACCGCTGGATCAACGGCTGTACCAACCGATGTCGCAACACAGACTGCAGCAACCGGTGAGAAAATCAAGGTCAAGGTCTTCCTTGCCGGCAGCCTGACCGGGCCTTTTGAGAAGATCAAAGCCAAGTTCGAGGATAAGTACCCGAATACTGAAGTGCTGCTCGAACCTGGCGGAAGCGTTGACGTTATTAAGAAAGTAACCGATACGGATAAACCGGCAGATGTCGTCGCCTCAGCTGATTACGCACTCATTCCCCAGTACATGGTGCCCAACGATGCGGACTGGTACCTCACGTTTGCTAAGAACTCAATGGTACTCACCTATGTGGACAAGAGCAAGTATGCCAGTGAGATAAATTCAGACAACTGGTACAAGATCCTTGCACGAAAAGATGTCCGATGGGCATTCAGCGACCCGAACGCAGATCCCTGCGGGTACCGCACACCTATGGTGATCAAACTTGCCGAGGGTAAGTATGGCGACAACACCATCTTCAAGACCCTTGTTGAAGACCAC
>JAAZNH010000093.1 GCA_012798365.1 Methanomicrobiales archaeon
AAAAAAGAATAATCGAAGATTAATCCTTGATTTTGTGAAGTTTCCGAACAATGAGAAGAATAAACGAAGGTTATCCCTTGATTTTGTGAGAACCCCGAACAATGAAAAGAATAATCGAAGATTATTCCTTGATATCAAGGGCCTTGAGGAGCTCGGGGAGGGGGATGCCGTGCGCCTGTGCGGCCTCGCGGATGGTCTCGCCGCGGGCGATGGCGCAGCCGACACAGCCCATGCCGAACTTGAAGAGGGCCTCGGTTGCTTCGGGTTTTGCCTTGAGGAGCTCGTAGATTGTACTGTCAGCGGTAATATCTGCCATACCTTCCTAAGTCTGCTCAGGGGGAGATAAAAGTGATTATTCCTGCGAATTATACGGGCCGGAATTATTCCGACACTTTCACTACGCATGGTGACCCTATATAGAGAGGATAAAACCGCACAAGTAATTGGAGATGTATGAATGGATTTTTCCGAAGCAGCAGCAAGAATCTCCCGAAAGTTTGTAAAAGACGGAACGGCCGCAGATCCCGTGAAGATTGAAGGGAAACTGAAACGGCTCGTGCAGGAGTTCGGCGTCCAGCTCTCCGAGGCTGAACGCAGCGTGATCACCGAGCTGTCCCGGGAGTATAACATACCCCTGCCGGGAGCAGCCCCGGCGGGCGGAAAAGGCGGCGGGACCGAAGAGAAGAAGATCGCCGCAATGACCCCGGGGGAGTGGGTAACGCTCGAAGGCAAAGTCGTTGCCCTCTCGGCACCGGCCTCTGCCGCAATCGGGCAGAGCGGGATCATCGCCGACGAGTCCGGCGCGATCCGCTTCGTTGCCTGGGCAAAAGCCAATGCCCCGGTTATGAACGAGGGGTCCTGGTACCGGATCGAATCCGCGGTTGTCGATGAATACAAAGGAGTCGCGAACCTGAAGATCCATTCCGGGACAAAGATTTCCGAGATCGGCGAGGACCGGGCCCTTATCCCGACACCGGTCGCAATTAAGGATCTCCACTTGGGAATCGGGGGCATCAGGGCAAAGGTTGTCCAGGAGTGGGACGCATCCCACGAGCGGATGCTCCAGTCCGGCCTCCTGGGCGACGAGACCGGCTCGATCAAGTTCGTGATCTGGAAAGAACCCGGCCGCGAGAAACTGGCGGTCAACGGCGTGTACAGTATCTTTTATGCACAGGTGGACGAGTTCAACGGCCGGCTCTCGCTGAACCTCAATGGCGCAACCATCCTGCCGGAGGAGGCCGATATCCCGGTCAGTGGCGGCGACGCGGCCTATACCGGTGCCCTTGTCCATATCGCTCCGGGCTCAGGGATCATCAAGCGCTGCCCGGTGGAGGGCTGCAACCGCGCCCTCTCCCGGCAGAATTACTGCCCGGTCCACGAGATCCAGCCGAAGTTCGTGTATGACCTCCGGATCAAGGGCTGGCTGGATGACGGGACAAAAACCCACAGTATCCTTCTCCAGCGCGAGGCGGTTGAGGCACTTACCGGGATCAGCCTTGCAAAGGCACAGGAGATCGCCGAGAACAACCCGCTCGGGATGGACGAGGTCTTTATCCAGATGCGGGATGCCGTGCTGGGCCGGTACGTGACCTGCAAGGGCAGGGAGATCGATAACCGGCTGCTCGTCAACTCATGTGAGCAGAAGAAGTTCGACAGCTCCGAACATGTACGTCTCCTGAATAAGGCCGGGGGTGCAGCATGAGCACGCCTTCCCGGGATATGCCCCGCCGCGAGGGCTCGTTCGAGCGCGAACCCGCCCGTCGCGTCTTTGCCGGAGAACTCCGCGAGTGCCGGTACCAGTTCAAGGACGGCGAGGACGAGAAGAGCCCGACGTTTGTCCTCCTCCCGACCGGCGAACGCTGCAACCGGATCTTCCTGGTCGGGACGCTGACCGAGAAGACCCGGCAGGGAGAACAGAACATGTTCTACCGGGGCCGCGTGGTCGATCCCACGGGGACATTTTTTATCATGGCCGGCAGCTACCAGCCCGAGGCGATGCAGCAGCTGGCCAGGATCGAGACACCGGCCTTTGTCGCGGTAGTCGGCAAGCCCAGCTTGTACCAGAAACCGGATGGTGCGGTCATGGTCTCGGTCCGCGTCGAATCCATCACAACCGTTGACAAGGACACCCGGGATATCTGGGTCCTTGACACTGCCGAGAGAACCCTTGACCGGATTGCAGCGGCAAAGGCTGGGACAACCAAGGATGCAGCAACCGCAAAAGAGCAGTATCCTACCGTTGACACTGCAGTCTTCCACCGCATGGCTTCCGATGCGCTGGCGCAGATCAAGATGTAATTTTTTTTTTGCACGGGGAGTGCAGGCCTTCACTCTCAAGAATATAACCCTCCTCTGGCATCAGGAGCTAATAATTTTTTTTTATATTTAAAAGAGAGTATTATATGCTGACGGGTGCCACCCTTTTCATCACACTGGCTGATTCCCATGAGTATATTCACAACGCGTCTTCTTCAGGTTCTTCTTGTGCTTTTCCTTATAGCCTCCGGCTGTGTTTCCGATACTCCGGGAAAAAGCAGCTCTCCTGCTGTTCCTGCCGGAACCATGGATCCGGTACTGGCTCCGCAACCCGTCCCGGTTATAATTACACCGGATAAGATCGCTCCGACACCAGTCCCGACATCGCGACCGCGGAGAAGCATGGCAGTTATCCGGGGAAAGCCGTATGTCTTCAACGGGACTGCCGATATTCCGGGTATCAGGGAGGTCCAGATCTGGGTACTGAGCGACACCGTGCATACAACACGTGTTCCGGTCATGGAAGACGGCACATTCCAGTTCGTTCTCGGTGCGGAGGAGACCCGGAAATTAAGCGGCGACTTTACTGAGAAGATAGTTATCCAGTACCCGTCATCATCAGGGAATTTTTCTGTAAACTATAATGCAGAATCCGGCCGGATAACCGGGCCTTCCATTTTACCGGAGAATATCCTCTCGGAACTGAATGATAAGAAAAAACGCCCGACTGTCAACGATGATTACCTGGATGTGGCAATCACCCGGTATGGCGAAGGAAACTTTTGTGACCTCTGGTTTGTCGAACCGTATGATGCTCACCTGGCCCTGGATACCATACTGCCGTCACCCCCCGGCATCATGAACATCTCCGGCACAACAGATCTTCCGGCCGGAACGCAGCTCTCTGTCGAGGTAATTACAGATTCAATGCACCCGACCCCGAAAAACTATGACTGGTCGCACGAGATGGCTGACGGGACAGCGGTTGTCAGCCCGGGCATGGACCAGAAAAACCATTTTTCCGGCACGGTGGATACATCCCTCCTCCGGGCCGGGCTCTATCTGGTATCTGTGAGATGCAAGGATCCATCCCTGATTGCCTATACCTTCCAGCAGATGGATATCATCCCTCCTCCCATAAAAAAACCGTCAGGACAAAATTACATCAACTGGTCCGCGCTTTCCCTGCCGCCACTGCAGGTTAATGCATCCATGCAACCGGTGATGCTTGAAGGTGAACTGATGCTTGTCCCTCAAAGGACCGGATCAACAAATAACGAGATCCCGTACGGCACTATCATCGATTGTGGTACTGACAGCATCTGCAGGATATTTGATAAAACGGGCATTCAGACCCTTGCAGCGTATGATTCCAACCAGATGCGGATTCTGCAGGTTCCCAGTGGCGCTGCAATTGATGGATCAATGGGCGGAAACGTAACACGAGTCTCCCTCAACGGGGAAGTTATTCTTACAAAAATAAACGAACATGGCGAATACGTATCTTGACAAACTTCCTAGTCTTTTCCAGAATTATTTGAAAATATCACCATGTCCGCCCCCTCCCGCCAGTCCCTTGCCACCGGCTTTCGCAATGTCGATACCTCCGGCGATACCGATGCCTGCCAGCGGTGCCTTGACCTGATAGCCGGCATCCCGTTCTTTTCCGCGGTGAAACATGACAGCATCCGGCTCATCGCGGGTGCGGCACCAGAAAGCGTCCTGGATGCCGGGTGTGGTGCCGGGGTCGATCTTGCTGCCCTGCATGAGAACCTGCCCCCGCATTGCAGGATCACCGGATTTGATGCAAGCGGCTCACTCCTCAAGAGGGCGCGGGTGCGGACACGCGGGATCCGGGACCGGTGCACCCTTGTGAAGGGCGATCTGCTTGCCACCCCGTTCCGGCCCGGTTCGTTTGAGGCCGTCCGGATCGACCGGGTGCTCCAGCATATCCGGCAGCCGGATCTTACGATCCGGGAACTTGCCCGGGTCCTGAAAAGCGGTGGGACCCTGGTCGCATTCGACAACGACTGGGACACGTTTTCCTTAAGCCTTGATGACCGCAAAACTGTCGACCGGATCCGGATTGCATGGCGGGACAGTTTTGCTTCGGGTCGCGTGGGTGCGGATCTTCCAGGGATCTTTTCAGCATCCGGCTTTGGAGAGGTCCACGCGGAACCCCGGACCCTCATCCTCACCGACCTTCCGGTGGCAGAACAGGTCTTTGATCTTTCACACCTGCTTGAGCGGATGGAAAACACCGGGGTGCTCCGGGCCGGCCAGGCTGGAGCAATCCGCAGGGAACTGGAACAGAAAGCACAAAAGGGTATGTTCACGTCAGGATATACCGGCTACCTTGTCACCGGAATAAAAGAGGATTGAGCCGCGAATCTGGTCCCGGAATGCTTCAAAGACGACAGGGACGCACCAGAAAACTGCGAATTCGAAGGTCGCTTCCGCCTCCCCTCTCTTTCTCGAAGTCCTTGACAGGACTGTATGGAGATCTCATTTTCGAATTCGAAGGTCGGCTCCGCCTCCCTTCTCTTTCTCGAAGTCCTTGACAGGACTTCTTCGAATCAGAAAACTTCGATTTCCGTAGAACTGAGCGAAGCGATGTTCGAGGACGAGAAGTTTTCATCTAGAAAACTTCGATGAGGCCCTTGTTCTTGCCGGTAATTGAACGGCCACCCTGCGGTGTCACGATAAACGTATTCTCGATCCCGACCAGGCCGACATTCGCGATTCCCTTCTTGGGCTCAAGGGCAATGACCATACCTTCCTCCAGCGGCTCGTTGAACCCTTCGGCAATCACCGGGGTTTCGTCAATCCAGAGCCCGATCCCGTGGCCGAGGAATTTCACCTGACGGTTGCCATAGCCCATGAAATTTTTGAGAAATGCAGGTTCAAGATCTGCCATGATAGTCCGGTAAATCTCGGACGGTATTGCTCCGGGCCGGAGCAGCGACGCGGTAGCGTCCTGGATCTCCACACAGCGGTGGTGCTGCTCGATTGCCGCTTCAGGGATCGGCTTGCCGAACATGTACGTCTGGGTCTTGTCCGTCTGGTATCCCTTGTATCCGCAGCCGATGTCGATGTTCACCAGGTCACCGGGTTTGAGCTTCCGGTGCGGGCTGCCCATCTGGGGCGATGAGGGGTGCAGCCCGGAGACACCGCCGGGGGTATCCGTACAGGTGGGGCACAAGGAGCTCGTCCCGAACCCGACCTGGCCAAGGAGCATCTCGTTGAAGCCGCCAAAACGGATGAGCCCCTGGTGGCCCTCTTTTACCATAACCGAATACAGGTCGCAGATGAGCGTTGCCTCGTCAAGACCTTCGCCAAGCATCTGCGGAGCGAGATCTTCGAGCACCCTGCGATGGATCTTTCCGGCATGTTCCATGAGCTTCAGCTCGTACTGGCTCTTCTTTGCCCGGACCATGCCGAGATGAGCATCGACAGGCCGGATATCATGGAAAGGCAAATACTTCTGGATCCGCTGGAGCTGGGAGAGGGGCATCAGGTCCATCTCAAGATACGCTGTTTCTGGCATCCGGCCGGACGCCGCGGTAATGTCCCGGTAGCTCCGCATGGGCCGGATTGCGGGGAAGAGTGACTCGTCCACGGCCCGGTCATAACTCTGCCGCACCCAGAAGACCGCTTCGCCTTCCCGGGGGATGAGGAGCAGGCCGTCCTGCATTGTGCCCGTGAAATAATAGAGATGGATCTTGCCGGTGATTGCAGCAATCTCCCAGCCAGGCTCCCGGGCATCCATGCGTTCCCGGAAACGGCTCATGCGATCGGTCAGTTCGGTGAGCGGGACTTTCATGCAGGAAAAATTGGCCGGAAATCCACTTAATGCTGATGAAGAATTTCTAAAAAGGAGACGGTGGAAGGTTCATTCCTTACAGGGATCCGCTATGACCACAAATAGCGGGAACACGGGCTTCATGTGCGGGCAGCTTTCTGCTGTTCCCACCGTTCCAGCACGTCCGGCCCCTCGACAAATTCGAGACCGTGCTTCTTAGCGTATTTTTTTGCATCCTCTTTTGAGAGGGCATACCCGGTCTCGTCATCCAGCATCTCGCAGATGGTGATGGATGGCGTGATTCCGGCCATATCGGCCATGGCAACCGAGAGCTCGGTCTGGCCCCGGCGCACGTCAAGAAGGCCGTCGGCAGCGCGGAGGAGGGCCATGTGACCGGGGGTGCGGAACACTTCGTGGAAGTTGACCGTTCCGCCATTCATGGCATGCTGGACCTGCTCCGCGATTGCGTTAACGGTCAGCGCACGGTCGCGGTCAGTGATGCCGGTGAACGTGTTGCGGTGGTTCACCCAGAGCGAGAACGAGGAGTGGTTCTTGCGGTCGTAGGGGATGTCCCCCTCACGCTCGGCAACCGCGATTGCCCGGAGAGCGTCGCTTGCAAACGGGAGGCCGAGGCGCTTAGCCGCAGTCGGGTGGACAGCGGTGCAGATCAGCCCGCCACCGTCTTTTCTCATCTGCCGTATGTGCTCGAAGGTCACGGCGTCAGACCGGATCGCAAAATCGGTCTCCTTCTCGCGGTCATCGAAATCGTAGAGGAGGATGAACTTCCCGTCCCGCAGCGCTGCAAGCGCCTTATCCATCACGGCCCCACCTCAACTCTGATCGAGTCCGAGTCCTCGACCCCGAGCTTGCGACGGAGCGCTATAGGGGCGATGACTTCGATGATATCCTCGGGGTAATGGGTCCGGCCCGGGACAACGATGCCACAGGAGATTGTGCCGATCCGGCAGGGGATGCACCGGGCATCTCCGAACGTGCGGCCGTCGGCCGAGAACCCCTTGACCCGGATCCATTCCATGGAATCGATCTTCTTCCGGGTGGGGATGCTTGCATGCGTAATCCGGATATTGAGCGTTCCCGGGTAGGGCTCGAAACCGAGGATCTGTTTGAACTGCGCCTTATACTCCGGCAGGCTCATGTAATACTTGCCTTCGCCGATACCTGAGACAACGGCACCATGCAGCGAATAGGTCTTGCCGCCTTCCGTAAAGATCCGGGAATACTCCTGGAACTCCCGCCGGAGTTCATCCTCGCCCAGTTTCGTGACCGTGACATGCTGGCCGTCCGCGGTCATCGAGCGCGTGATGAGACCGTTGGTCTCCAGCCCTTTCAGGCGGCGCGACGCCGTCTGCTGGCTGATGGCAAGCATTGTTCCGATACTCTGCGTCGAGACAAAGACCGGGCCTTTGCACCCGCCCCGGAGTGCAATGGCCTTGAGGCACTGGAGATCTTCCGCGGGAATCATGCTTACCAAAATTGAGTTGCTTCTTATTTATGAGTTGCTTTCCGGTCGCGTCACCGCCGGAATTCGTTTTCTGTCGAACCCGGGTTCGTTAGGTTTTTAACACCACACATCCTTGATCATGAGCATGAAATCCGGGTTGCGGAACCAGCTCGCCGAAAAGATGGCGGGTGAGATTACGCTGTCGGACTCACCGGGACACGCCCTGAAGAAGTGGCGCATGAACTTCGAGATCGCCCCCGGCCTCCTTGCGGAGCGCCTCGGCGTCTCGCCTTCTGTCATCAGCGATTACGAGAGTGGCAGGAGGAAAAGTCCCGGCACCGCGGTTGTCGGCAAGATCGTCGACACCCTTCTCGCCATAGACGAGGAGAATGGTGGAAAACACATTCAGAAATTCTCAACCATGCTTTTTGCCAATGTCGAGGATGACGTCATCTACGATCTCCACGAATACGAGGCCGCGGTCCCCCTGCAGAAATTCGCAGACACGATCGGGTGCACGCTTTTGTGGGGTTCGATGGACCAGATCATCTTCGGTTACACGGTTGTGAACAGCCTGAACGCGATCATGCAGCTCTCCTCCGATGAGTTCAACCGGATCTACGGCTGGAGCACGGAGCGGGCGCTCGTGTTCACGAATGTCTCCACCGGCAAGTCGCCGATGGTGGCAATCCGCGTGACGCCGTTCAAGCCGCGGTGTGTTGTGCTGCAGGGCATCGATGCCGCTGACGTACACCCCATCGTTGAGAAAATGGCAGAAAAGGATCGCATCACCGTGTTATGCACGGGCATGGATGTTGACAAGATTGTGAGTACTCTGAGGGAACAAGAATGGTAGGCATCATTACCTACGGTGTTTACATACCGAGATACCGTATCAAAGTCGAGGAGATTGCACGGGTCTGGGGCGCAAACGCCGCCGAAATTTCCGGTGGCCTTGGCGTCTTTGAGAAATCGGTCCCCGACATGGATGAGGACGCAGCAACCATCGCAGTCGAGGCGGCACGAAACGCCCTGCTGCGCCGGAAGGTCGACCCCGAGGAGATCGGGGCCGTGTACGTTGGCAGCGAATCGCACCCGTACGCCGTGAAACCGACCGCATGTACCGTGGGCGAGGCAATTGGTGCCACCCCGAACATGACAGCAGCGGACTACGAGTTTGCCTGCAAAGCGGGTACCGCAGCAATCCAGACCTGCATGGGCCTTGTGAAGAGCAAGATGATCAAGTATGGGGTTGCGATCGGCTCCGATGTCTCGCAAGGTGCCCCGGGCGATGCGCTCGAGTACACTGCAGCAGCGGGCGGGGCTGCCTACGTGATCGGGAACGATGACCCGATTGCAACCATCAACCACACCGCGTCGTTCACGACCGACACGCCCGACTTCTGGCGCCGCGAGGGGCAGGACTATCCCCGCCACGGCGGCCGGTTTACCGGCGAGCCGGGATACTTCAAGCATGTCAAGGGCGCAAGCACCCTCCTGCTCTCGCAGCTGAAGAAGACGCCAAAGGATTACACCTACGCCGTCTTCCACCAGCCCAACGCGAAGTTCCCGCAGAAAGTCGCAAAGGACCTTGGGTTCACCGCAGAGCAGATCAAGCCGGGCCTTGTCGTCCCGCGCCTCGGGAACACCTACTCCGGTGCATCCCCCGTGGGCCTTGCGGCAACGCTCGATATCGCAAAGCCGGGCGACACCATCTTTGTCTGCTCGTTCGGCTCCGGTGCCGGCAGCGATGCCTTCGATATCACGGTGACTGACGCGATCAAGGACAAGATCAACCGCAATGCAGCACCGAGCGTGGAAAAACTGTTGCAGAACCCCATCTACCTGGATTATGCAAAATATGCAAAACACAAGGGCAAACTGGTGATGCAGAAATGAGAGACGTAGCAGTTATCGGTATCGGGTGCACGAAGTTCGGTGAGCACTGGGAGCGCTCCTTCCGCGACCTCTTCGTCGAAGCAGGTGCCATTGCCCTGGAAGACGCCCAGATGTCCGGCGAGAAGATCGATGCGATGTACGTCGGTAACATGAGCGCCGGCCGGTTCATTGAGCAGGAGCATATCGGCGCCCTCATCGCGGACTACGCAGGCGTGGCAACCCGCCATATCACCGCAACCCGTGTCGAGGCCGCCTGTGCATCCGGCGGCCTTGCCTTCCGGCAGGCAGTCATCGCGGTTGCAAGCGGTATGGAAGACATTGTTGTGGCAGCCGGTGTCGAGAAGATGACCGATGTCGAACCCGGTGCGAGCACGGACGCCCTCACCGGTGCGGCAGACCGCGAATGGGAAGGCTTTGTGGGCGCAACATTCCCCGGCCTGTACGCCATGATCGCAACCGACTACATGCACAAGTACAAGATGACCCGCGAGCAGCTGGCGCAGGTTGCGGTGAAGAACCACTACAACGGCGCACGTAACCCTATCGCCCAGTTCCCGAGCGAGATCACCCTTGATACCGTCATGAAGTCAACCATGGTCGCAGCCCCCCTCCGGCTCTTCGACTGCTCCCCCATCACAGATGGCGCTGCGGCAGTCATTGTCGCCCCGCTCGACCGGGCAAAGGAGTTCACGGACACCCCCATCAAGGTGCTGGCTACCGCCCAGGCAAGCGACTCGATCGCGCTGCATGACCGGCGCGACATTTCAACCCTTGACGCAAGCGTTGCCGCAGGGCAGCGTGCGTTCAAGATGGCAAAACTCACCAACAAGGACATTGACATGGTCGAAGTCCACGACTGCTTCTCGATCGCCGAGATCTGCGCTATCGAGGACCTCGGGTTCTGCAAGAAAGGTACGGCCGGCAAGTTCACTGCGGACGGCGAAACCGCCCTCGGCGGCAAGATCCCGGTCAACACATCAGGCGGCCTCAAAGCCTGCGGCCACCCGGTCGGCGCAACCGGTATCAAGCAGGTCTGCGAGATCGTCACCCAGCTCCGGGGCGATGCCGGCAAGCGGCAGGTTGACGGCGCAAAGATCGGTATGACCCACAATGTCGGTGGGACCGGTGCAACCGTGGCTGTCCATATTCTCGGGAGGCTCTGAACATGACCGTTGCACGATTCTGGAGAAAGATCCCCCAGCGCTACAACCTCATCGGAACAAAGTGCGAGACCTGCGGTCGGCACTTCTTTCCCCCGCGGACGTTCTGTCCCGACTGCCGCCGCACCGGGAAGATCGTAGACCACAAGTTCGCCGGGTTCGGGACGGTTGTTACCTACTCGGTCATCCAGACCGAGCCCGACCAGTTCGCTTCCCCCGGCCCCTACGTGCTTGCTATCATCAGGCTCGACGAAGGTCCGCAGATGACCTCGCAGGTTGTCTGCGATCCGAAGGACGCGAAGATCGGCATGCGGGTCCGGGCAGTATTCCGGAAGATCGCCACTGATGGCGAGAGCGGTATTATCCACTACGGCACCAAGTTTGTGCCGGTGGAATAAGACCTACACTTTTTTTTATAATTCCCCGTCGCCACCAAGGGCGAGGATAATCCTTTTTGCGTCTTCTTCCTTTCCCGCGGGGACGGGAATGGCAACATCAAAGGGCTGCATAATCGTGCCGACGAGCTGGACAAACGAGAAGACGATCGCAGCCGGCGCACCTTTTTGCGCCTTCCGGAACGAGACTTCCGGCCGGGATACGAGGAACGTCCGGAATGGGTAGACCCGGCCCTGGTAGATGATCCCGGCATGGCTGATGAACGCATCCCGCGAAGCGGCAACAGCCCGCTTATGTTCAAGCCACGGGGTCACCCGCGACACCACGAACAGGAATGCCGCAAAGAGCAAGAGAAAGACACCGGTCTCCGGCCCGCCCTCTCCGATGAAAATGATGAAGAACAAGGCCACGAGGACCAGCATCCCCCCGATCACGATGAACATGGCCCGGTTCCGCTCCCGGTACTCCTGGAACTCCCGGTGAGCCGACTCCTGCGCCACCGCTTCCGGGTATGTCCAGTGCGCAAGCAGGCGGGGATCGGAAAGGATGGCGTCCATGACCCGGGCGCGGTGGGCAAAGAGCAAAGACACCGCAATGCCCGAGAGCGTTAAAAAGAATGCAATAAATGACAGGGCATACCCGCCACTCATGCCATCGATCGAAGTATACGAAAGGATACAGAGGAGGAAGAACAGGACCGCGGCACACAGGGCAAAGCCGGCCTTTTTCCATTCGGGGTTGTTGGTCACGGACATGCTGATAACTACTGGAACCGTCCGGTTCATCTGGTTTTGCCTGCACTGAGGGGGGGCCGGCCTTAGCCCTCCCCCCCTCCAAAATTGTTAGGGGGGTGGGGTACCCCCGGCCCCCCTGCCTGATCCGGGAACATCATACTCAAAAACGGGAAGGGCACCCAAATCTCCGTTCATTCGGGAGTTCCACAGGAATCGC
>JAAZNH010000094.1 GCA_012798365.1 Methanomicrobiales archaeon
ACAGGGGTTGCCGCAACAACCGGTGAGACGGGGAGGTCGCCGCCAAGGTCTTCATCGTATTCGCGTTCCGGCGCATCCATGGCAGGTTCTCCCATTGACTCATCTTCAGTAAACAGGGGCAGCGGCGCGTGCGGGGCATGGGGCGCATGGTGGAGCAGGACTTCCTGGCACTGCTCGATACCGGACGTGATCTGGTCAAACATCGCCTTCTCGGGCGGGATCATCCGCTTGACCTCGTCGCGATCATAGTAGTTGCCCTCCGCGTGGGTCATTGTCAGGCCAAGGATCTTGCGGGAGCGGATGGTAAAGATGTCGTGGAGCGTCTCTTTTATCGCAAGTGTCTCATCGATGAGGGACCGGGCCTCTTCCGAGAAGGGATCGTCAATGGCATAGACTTTCTTTGTGATTGCCGCAAGCTCGGCGTGCCCTTTCTCGTACGTGTCAGGGGCAATGGCAGTCAGCCGGCCGGTCTCCCGTTCCGACAGGAGGATGCTGCGCAGGTCGTCAAGCTTCATGGTCACGTCTCATCGCATTCAGGCAGGCAGCGGTTCCCCCGTACCCTCACGCAATCTCCGCGATGCCGCGGGCGCAGAGGAAGACTGCCAGCGCTTCCGGTACTGTAGTGATGCCCTTTTGGAGCTCATAAGTGCTTCCGAGCATCGGCATCTTCAGGTTGAAACTCAGGTTCACCCGCAGGTCACGGGTGCCGAAGACCACGGCATCCACGAGCGGGTCGAAGTCCGGAAGGTCGCGGATCTCAAGTGACTGGACCCGCATCCCGCTCCCGCCATGGAGGGACGTGGGCATCCGGATCAGCCGCTTGGTATCGGTCGTGACAGGTTCATCGGCAAGAGCTGCACGGGAAAGGAGCCGCTTGCGGAACTCTCCTTCCGGCTGCGCCACGATCGCTGCGAGCACGCGGTTTTTGAAGATCATGCCGGGAGCCCGCGCCCGGACCTCGCGCAGGATGTCCGGCCGGTTTTTCAGGAACGTTGCCGCGGAGTCCTTCCCGACACCATCAATCCCGGTCAGGTGCCCCATTGCATCCTCGGCCGGAAGACCTCCCAGCCACCCAAGGTACTCTGCCAGGGTTTCCCGGTACCGCTTCTGCCACGAGGGACCGTCCGGGAGGTTACCGGCGACCATTGCTGCAGGATCGATCCCGATCCCGCAGACGTAATCGATCAGTTCCCGCCGCTCGGCACTGCCCCAGCCCCGCAACGCGAGGTCACGGATGTGGACATGGTAGCCGCGGCCCCCGGAGAAGACCAGTTCAATGGTTTTTTTGTCCATCCCGAACTCGATCGTGAGCATGTCAAGGAGTTTTAGGGTCTCTTCCTTGACCCGGGCAAGCATCTGGTCGTACGGCCCCCGCACGATATGGTCCGCGTCAAGGTCAAAGATCAGGTCCGCCCCGCACCAGCCTTTCTCCGCCATGGTACCGGCATCCGGTTTCTCGTAATACGCTGTCGAGAAATAGGCATGCTGGGGGATGAGGTTCTGGATGTAACTGGTCATCTCGTCCCGGCTAGAGAATCCGATGTGCCGCCGCATCCTTGTTTCGGCTGCGCCCGGGTTGAAGAGGATGAAACCCCACTCCCGCTGCTCAAGCGAAGGGGGTGACACCAGGATGGTTTTCTGGTAGTACTCGGTAAAACGCTGCCGGAGAAACTCTGTGGTTGCCGGGTTCATGACAACTTCCTGATCATATATGGCCCTGTTCGTTCATAACCAAGTTTGCGATAATAGGGCCGGACACCAATCCCGCTCATGATGGCAAGGTTGTGGTAGCCGGCCGCCTGCGTTATCTCCTCGGCCCGGGCAATGAGGGCCCGCCCGAAGTTCCGGTGCTGCCACTCGGCCTCTTCGGCATCCATCCCGACGGGGACCAGGCTGCCGTACACGTGGAGTTCCCGGAGGAGCGCGGCATCTTCCAGTTCCGTTCTGAAGACTGCCGAGGGGAAACGGAGCCGGGCAAACCCGATGAGGGAATCCTCCGAGACAGCCGAGATGAAGAATTCCTTTCCGCCGCAGGCATCGTATTCAAGGATCCGGATCGCGGCTCCGGCAAGGGAGGGGAGCCGGCCGATTTCCCGGCACCGGATGCAGCGGCACTTCCTGCCAAGGGCCTTGAGCCGGTTCTGGGCCAGCTGCCGGAAATTAGAGTGCTTGGAGCCGGCAACAATCAGTTTTGCCGGAATATCGCGCTGGATCCGCTGGAGGCGGGTATACTCCGGTATGAGCGATTTGCCGTAGGCAACAAGGTCGATGAGTTCCTCCTCGTTGTACGGGGAGTACTTCCCCTCCTGCCAGAGCCCCTCGATCTCGGAGCCGGGGGTGACCAGCGTCGGGTAGATCTTCAGAAAGTCCGGCCGGAACCGGGGATCGGAGAAGAGCGTCTCGAACATCCGGCGGTCATTCTCCATGGATGAGCCGGGCATGTTGGGCATCATGTGGAACCCGACTTTGATCCCGGCATCGCGAAGGAGGGTGTTGGCCTCCACGGTATCGGCAACCGTGCAGCCGCGCCGGTTGAACGAAAGGATGGCATCATCCACGTGCTGGACCCCGAGTTCCACCTTGGTAACGCCGTACTCCAGCATCCGGTCAATATGCTCCCGGCGGCACCAGTCCGGCCGGGTCTCGAAGGTTATGGCAACGCAGCGGACCGGCGAGTCCTGGTTGGCTTCCTCCACGGCATGGATCTCCGGGGCTTCGGCTGCCGGCGAACCGCCAGGATACGTGTTCATGGCCTCGACACAGCGGGAGACAAACTCCTCCTGGTACTCCACCGGACGGGCGGTCATGGTGCCGCCCATGACGATCAGTTCGACCTTGTCCACATGGTGGCCCAGGATCTCGAACTGTTCGAGCCGGGCATGCACCTGCCGGAACGGGTCGAAGTCATGTTCCCGGGCCCGCTTTGCCGCCGGCTCTTCCCCGGTGTAGCTCTGCGGCGAATGGAACGGGTGGTCCGGGCCGCCGGGGCAGGGGAGGCATTTGCCATGCGGGCAGGGATACGGGGAGGTCATGACTGCCACCGGGGCAACCCCCGAGAGGGTGCGGGAAGGTTTGACGAGCAGGATCTTCCGGAGGGTCTCCCTCTCTTCGGGAAGTGCTGCTGCAAGGAGTGCCGAGTTCTTGGGCACCGCGGGAAGCCCGTATTTCCGGCAGACGTCGATCTTGGCGGCAACTACGGGTGCATCATCGCCGGGTCTGAGTGCGAGGATGCGGGAGATGATCTCCCGGTATGCTGGCCCCTCGTCCATAAAAGAGATTAATGTTCTGCTGCAACTTTCTGGGTTGCAATCTCAGGAGAATAGTTCACCACGGGGATTGACTGGCCGTGGATATGGGTTACAATCTCGTCACCGAGCGTGAGGAGGGCATCTTTGTGGGCTTTCTTGTCTTTATGGATATGCACAGGAGAGATTTCCAGGGAATTGTAGCGCTCGGTCTGGATTTCCTCGTTCGTCATGCCCTCGTAGTACTTCTTGATGTGAATCATCAGCATGTGGAGATGGAGTAACTCTTCCTTTTGCACACTATCGCCTTCTCTACTACGATCCTTTTTTTGTGGTGCACATATACCTTATTGGTGAGGTTTATATTGGGTACACTGCGGCACGTGGGATCTTTGGTTGCGCTGGCAATTGGGGACGCGTTGGGTGCGCCTTTGGAAGGATCTCCAAAGCCTGAAGTCTGGCTGGCAGAATTCCGTTCCGGTGGGCGCCATTTCCGGAAAAAAGGTACAGTTACTGATGACACCCTGCAGGCAGTTGCGGTCGCGGAATCGCTCATTGCATCAAAGGGATTTTGTGAAAATGACATTGTTGCAAAATTATCTGAAACCTATATAGTACGGCCTGAATGGTTTGGTCCTACATCAACTTTGTTCTTTGATCTTGTGCAATCCGGGACCGTGCCGCACCATGCCGCATGGATCGTACACAAAAGGAACCATGGCAGCCGGACGAACGGGAGTGTCATGCGGGGGTTCCCCCTGGGGCTCTTCTTCCCGGCACCACAGGTCTATGAAATGAGCCTGCTCTGCTCATCACTAACGCACTACGATCCGGTTGCCGGCCATGCATCAGCGTTCCTGAACGTGATGGTCAGCGATATGGTGCGGGGGGCATCCCGCCGGAAAGCGTTCCGGCATGCATGTTCCCTGTGTACTAAGATTGAGGCGCACCAGATGCTCGCAAACTATGATCAGTATGATCCTGATCCTTCCTTAGATAGTGTATTATGCGCACATGCAGCGCTTCATTCTTTCATGACTGCAAAGTCCCTGGAACAGGCAGTCCTTTCCGCGGTCAATCTTGGCGGCGACGCGGATACCGTCGGCGCTTGTTGTGGGGCACTGGCCGGGGCATACTGGGGCTTTGATGCGATCCCGGCCCGGTGGAAAGAGGGACTTGAGGGGTATGACCGGCTCGTGCAGCTGGCGGAGACGGTGTGGGAGGGGAGAGTGGATCGCAGGGCATAATTATCACAGTTTTTATAAATCTTAATAAAAAACTATTTTGAAAACTACGGATACAGACTGAATGACAGACAAGGAAAATCCGGATGTAATTGAGGCAAGAAGATTCTGGGAGTTCTGGATCCTGGCAGCCTCCTGGTGTATTGTCATTGCATGTGTTCTGACCTACATCATTCCATACTTTATAGAGCACAAGGTTTTGCCACCAATTCTACCTGGTGCTATCCAGTTCTGGCCGTGGATCCCCTTTATAGGACTCCTTATCGTCATTTCTGCCGGACAAATCATATTAAAGATCACCGGCTGGAAACTGACTGATGAACAGCAGGAGCTTACTGACCGGTGTTTTTACCTGATTATTGTAATTCTTGTAATTGGCACATCAATTGTGTTTCTCTTTACCCTGCCGGGGGTTAACCTGTCAGCCACTTACAAGACATGGCCGATCATACTCATTTTACTCATCCCCCTGATTCCCGGAGTAATAATTGCTTATCCTGCCCTTTACCATGCAATTCACCCCCTTTCTGAGGAACAGGTCCGGGATCCCCGCCGGAGGGAAATAACCTTGTGCATGCCCTATGACAAGGCATTCGGGCTTTGTGAACAGGTGCTGGAGAGTCTTGATACGGCACATTTTACCGATGCCAGAGTAATCGATCGGAGTACGGGAACCCTATCGGTTTTTGCGTCCCCCCTCATATTTATGCAATTAAAGTTACCAACAAAAATTTCGATATCACTCCTTGAAAAAAATCCCGGCCTGATACAGGTGACTGTTTTCTGTATCACGAAAGAACCAGCCAAACCCGGGCTAATGATCCCAACAGGCCTGAACGAACAATATCTTACCTACGTCTGCGGATGTCTTGAAAAAAAAACCGAGCTCCTGCAGCAGGTAATTTTCCACTAAAAATCAGCTATTTATTTTACAAGGCATATTGCCTATGTTGTCTCCGGATCAATAAATGAGGTTAGAACAAGAATGGTATATCCGGCAGCGGAGCGGGTGTGAGTGAGGAGGGTGGACTAGCCATTTTCACCATCCGACCAGTAATTCGGCTCCAATACTGCCCCTTTTTATGGGCAATAATCATAATTTTAGAAGCGAGATTATTATTTCGAGGAGAACGATCCAGCTTTGCTTCAGGAGAAAGCATTCCTTCTTGTCATCGGGTTTGTCACTATTGTCTGCCTCCTCCTGTTCCTTGTACCGGTCTATTTCATCTTCTACCGGCCGAAACTGGATACAAAAAGGATTGAGAGGATCAATGGTCTTGCAGTGTTAATTCTCTGCCTTCCCTTTCTGGGAATGGTGCTGCTGAATTTGTTTTTCTTTTTCTGGGATAAAACCGGCAGCATGTTCCAGGCTGCAGCATCTGTTGGCATGGTCCTCTTCCTTACCATGATCATCGAAGCGTATTCAAAATTTACCGGAATAAAAGTGGATACGACAATCGGAGTGAGTGCAGGCCTGATCTTTTCCTTGTTATGGCTCATCACCTCAAATCTGATCCTCGCCAGCACTATCGTCGGTGCTGGCTACATTTTCCTCATTCTCTTATATATTTACCACAAATATTCACATGTGCCGGTCAACCTCAGTTCGAGGTTTATTATAACCTGCACAGCGATTGGCCTTACCATCTTCACAATCCTCAGTATTTCGTACTATTATTCCTCACGGTATTACCCTGACGAATCGCCATACTATTTTCTTGGACCCGGCGTCTTTGCATTGATCTTTCTATTCATCCGCTCTGGAGGAGGCTGGCTTGGGGTGATCCGTGGGGAACTGCCACGGGAAATCCAAGTCGTCAACCAGGAGCTGGAGATGCGACCCTGACTCCAGAAAACAGGACATTCATCTGATAATTTTTCTTGCTCACCGCAGTTTTTTTTTTAAATATTCCACGGCCAGATCGAGAGGGATCTTCTTGCGATCCTGCGCCATTCCGGTGCAGAAAACGGAGTAGATGAGGGA
>JAAZNH010000095.1 GCA_012798365.1 Methanomicrobiales archaeon
AGATAATGCTTCGACTCCTGTAATGCCCGGGCTACCGCTTTCTGGCGGGTCACATCATGGAGCGATTCTATTGCACCGACAATCGCACCGGCGTGGTCAAAAAGCGGTGTTGCCGTAAGCCAGAAGTCGACCCGGGTCCCATCCGGCCGCTGCATTTCCGCTTCCGCCATAACCGTATGATCATAACGGCGATGCTGGGGATACAGCCTTGTGATCGTATCCCGGTCATTGTGCAGCACCAGGTCGATGAGGACCGGGCGGGCTTTTCCATAGAACCAGGCTGCATACGCATAATCGCCCTTGCCAAGAATAGATCCCGCCGGTATCCCGGTCAGTTTTTCCATGGCCCGGTTCCATGCAGTAACCCGGCCCTGTGCGTCAATGACCATCGTGGGATCCGGCAGGAACCCGATGATGTCTGCCAGACGACGGTTCGTATCCATCAGTTCATGTTCCGCATGTTTCCGTTCCGTGATGTCCCGCCCGATAACCTGGAGTCCGGTAACCTTACTGTTCTCGATGACAGGTGTTGCGGAGAATTCCACGATAGCATATTCCCCGTCTTTTTTTCTCATGCGGAGCAGGATCTCTCCGGTCGTGTGATCCTCAAGAACCCGCGGGACGGTCTCCACCAGCAGCCGAATATCATCCGGGTGGATGAAAGAATGCGGCATCTCTCCGACGATCTCTTCCGGATCGTATCCCAGGATTCTTTTGACAGACGGGGACACATACAATGATTTCCCGGTGATATCGGTAAGAAGGATAATGTCTGAACTTCGTTCCGCAACGCCGCGGAACTGCTGTTCGCTCTTCTGCAGGGCATGCTCCACGTTCTTCCGGTCCGTGATATCGCTGATTATCCCCACAAGCCCCTGGATGGTGCCCCCCGTATCCGTTAAGGTTGCCTTGTTGAAGGTGACATCATGGAGGGAGCCGTCGGCATACTTCACCGCGGCTTCATACACCTGGCTTCCGGCGGCGTCAAGGAGTATTTTATCCTGTGCATAATAGATATCCGCAAGATCCTTTGGCGCAATATCAAACACCGATTTTCCAATCAGGTTCTTCTTTGAAACGCCGATGTATCGTTCAAATGCGGTATTGGAACCGGTGTAGAGCCCGTCTTTATCCTTGTAAAAGATCGGGTTCGGGATTGTCTCAAGGATCTGCTGAATAAACCGGTCATGTTCCGTGATCTGTTTTTCGTGCTCTTTTTGTACTGCCTCTGCCTGTTTGCGCCCGGTAATATCCTCAAACACAGCCACGAAATATCCTTTCTCAGGACTGAAGACCGAGACCTTCAGCCACTGTTTCAACGGTTTGAAATCAACCTCGAATGCTTCCGGTTTTCCGGTTGCCGCAACACGCACATAGATGTCAAACAGTTCCGGGTTGAGTTGGCGGATATCCGGTATCGCTTCAAGCACCCGTTTTCCTTTAATATTGGCAAGGCAGGTCAGCTTCCCGAAAGCAGCATTCACGTCAAGATAAACCCAGTCTGCGGGTTCGCCCGTTTCGGTATAGATCATCCTGCAGTAGGCAAATCCCTCCAGCATATTCTCAAAGAGCGTCCGGTATTTCTTCTCACTTGCTTCAAGGGCCCGCTTGTCCGATGACAGGTGCTCGGACAGATATGCAACAACCGCAGCAACTCCCGCGAATACAAAAAACCGCAGCCAGGCCCCGATCACCACATCAAAGGCGCCGCCTTCGAAAAAGTACACAAGCCAGACATAGGCAAGGGCAAGCAGAGTCGCGATGAGAAAACCCCGGTACTGGTAGCGGTAGGCAAGGAGGATGATGGGGAAGTAGAAGAGGTGCATGAAGATGATCGTGATGCCATGGGAGAGGCAGTAGACCGTCATGAGCAGGACTGCGGCGGTGCTGGCGATGATGAGAAAAACCCACACCCGTTCATCCAGCGACAGGAAGGGAGATGGTTCCAGGGCTGGCCCGGACCGGCCCGCAGGTACCGGGTCTGCGCCGGAAACGCGTTTGACAGCATTCTTTTCGCCTGTTTTGTTTTCTCCTGCCATTTTCATCCTCACATTTTCTGCATCCGGACACTATCCTGCTGCGGGCTTTGAGGTGCCCTCCTCTACCCGGCAATGGTATCTCCGCAGGCACACCGGAAGACAGGGTTCTGACACTTGACTAGTAGTACTCCGGTACTATAAGGATATTGCCGGCCGTTCCCGCGGGCAGGATCTATGGTACGCCATTTCCGCACCGGCCGGAAAGGGCAGGAAAATTTTATCAGGGGCCGCACTAATCACCACACCATGCAGTGTGTAATTCCCGAATCTTTGAGGAACACGCCGGCAAAGATCGGTGCGCTGGTGCTCCTGTCCCTCTTTCTTGGGTTTCTGACCATCTTCTGCCTGGGCAGGAATACCCAGGTTGTCTTCACCCATCTCTACTATATTCCCATCATGCTCGCTGCATTCTGGTTCCAGAAAAAAGGCGTGCTCTATGCTATCGGTGCGTCCCTGTTTTATGTCTGGGCGGTTATCACGTTCAGCATTACCGATACCCAGGTCGTGCTTGCCGCTCTTGCCCGGGCGCTCTTCTTTGTTGGTATCGCCCTTGTCATTGCCATCCTCTCGATCGTGATCCACCGGCAGAAAGATGAGATCGAACAATCGGAGGAGCAGTTCCACGCCATCTGGGATCACATCCAGGCCGGCATCATCCTTATCGATGCAGAGACCCGGACCATCATTGCCGCAAATCCCGAGGCACAGAATGCCCTGGGATTTTCTGAAGATGAGATGAAAGGGCATATCTGCCATAAGTTCATCTGCCCGTCCGAGGAAGGGAAATGCCCGGTCTGTGATCTCGGCCAGACCGTGGACCGGTCAGAACGCCGGATCATCACCCGGGGCGGGAAGGAGATCACGGTACTCAAGACCGTGACAGACCTGACAATCCGAAAAAAGCGGTGCCTTGTCGAGACGTTCATTGACGTGGCGATGGGAAAATAATCTCATTATTGCATCGGGAAAACGGGGTGCGTGCAGAAGGCAATCTGCAAAATGATCCGCAGCAGGGATACCAGATCGTTCAGGGAGATGGCAGCTCATTGTACGTTCCCCGCATGGCACAGGATCCGGCAGGTTTCCGGGGCAGGCGGATACGAAATGCGGTCCCGTCTTTGGGAAGTTTCTCAATCGTACCATCCAGCTGCTGGACAAGCCCGTTGATGAGGATCTGGCCGACACGGTCAGGATTCTCCCAGTCATACCCTGCGGGAAGGCCGATGCCGTTGTCACAGTAGCAAAGCACAAGCCCCATATCCTCTTCTTCGGCTTTCAGGCTGATCGTACCTGTCCTGGCACCGGGAAATGCATGTTTTATCGAGTTGGCAAAGAGCTCGTTAAGGATAAGCCCGAGCGGGATTGCCGTGTTAATGTCAACAAAGATGTCCTGAAGTTCCAGATTAACAGCAATCTTCTGTGGAGGTACCTGGTACAGGGTGAACAGGGTTGACGGGATCTGCCGGATAAAACCGTTTATGTCAATATGCGAGAAGTCCCGGGCTGCAAAAACCATCTCGTGGATCTTCGATATGGTCCGGATCCTGTTCCGGCTCTCCGATAATACCAGCTGCAGGGAGGGGTCGGTCACCTTGTGGGACTGGATCGAAAGCATGCTTGAGATGATCTGGAGGTTGTTCTTCACCCGGTGATCCAGTTCGCGTACAAGGAGGGACTTCTCATCCAGCTGGCTCCGGATAACCTGCTCGGCTGCCTTGCGCTGGTTCACTTCCTCAGCAAGGTTCCGTGCCGTCATCTCCAGGTCACGGGTCCGTATGCGGACACGCTCCTCAAGCTCTTCATTCATCAACCGCAGTTCCTCATCAAGACGAAGCGTCTGGTCATGTTCATGCCGGAGATCGATAAGGGCTGCTTCAAGTTTCCGGTGCGTCCGGGCATTCACGAGAGAGAGACCGCAGACACCAGCAATAGCAAGAGCCAGCGAGAGATACCGCTCCTGGTACTCGGGGAACGCGATCCCGTGGACTTCAATGATACCAACGATCTCCTCCTTGAAGGGAATCGCAACCCGGAATCCTCCCGGGATCGTGTCAGGTACCCCCCGGCGGGCATCCGGCCGGCCGGAATCCGGCGCAGGGAACTCGGCGGTCCATCCGGGGGCTGACCGTTCCTCGGGCCAGATGAGTGTTGATCGCAGGATATCCTGCTCCATAACCCGGAAAATGATGCATTTCGGTGCAAAAAGCAGGGAGAATATTTCCAGGATACGGTGCTGAACCGCGTCCTCATCAAGCACGAGGGTCAGCTGGGAGCACAGGTCGAGTGCCATCGCGTATTCCGCTATCTGCTGTGATGAGGTATCCGGCATCTCCACCAGGGAACTCCTCCGGCAACCTGGCGCCGGGGTGTTGCTACTCTGACTTCCGGCCAAATCCTCATGAATGTTTCGACCATGAGAAAGCCGCGTGACCAGGGGATACGAGGGGAGGACCCGGCTGATCTCATCACGGTTCCCGCTGGGAGAGAGAACGAGGGAGTGAATGGGACGGGGATGAAAAAAACTGGAAATGCCGTCAGTCCTGGCGGAGGCTAAGGCAGATCAGGTCACGGGCAGGAGATGGTTGACAAGGATGACCGCCACCAGCCAGAAGAGGAATGCCCCGCCAAGGCTCGGGAGGACCGGGTACCGCCCCATTAGATACCAGAGCACGAGGATGAAAAAGAGCGTGGGGATGGCAAACCAGAACATGGAGATGAGCAGCTGCCGGGAGGTTGCCTCACCGGCTTCGCTGAACGTGAAGATGAAGGCAAGCAGGGTCGTGATGGGGGCTGCTGCAAGGATGCCCCCGTACTTCGGGTCAACCTGCAGGGCAAGATACATGACACCGGCAATGACGCTGCCGCCGACAAGGAAGCGGATGGCAAGATAGGAGAGATCCATATGCTGCATACGCGTTTTGCGCAGGAGCTGATATACCCGTGGATGAAACCGGGGCCGTTTGTCCCCGGACGCCGGGAAAAAATGGGCATGTATAAACCCCTGCAGCGAGCACATACAATAGAGTGAACCGGCACCGGCCGGAACCCCCCTGGTGATGCCATGCAGCTGAAATCCTGCAAGAAGACCTACAACAACGAGACGCAGCGGGCCACCCCGCTTGACAAGACGCTTGAGCGCATCGAACCCCTTGTGCCGGCGGCTGGCATAACCCGTGTTGCAGATATCACCAGCCTTGACAGGATCGGAATCCCGGTCTTCTCCTGCATCCGCCCGACTGCCATGGATGGCGCCATCACGGTCTACAACGGCAAAGGCGCAACCGTCGAGGAGTCCCGGATCTCGGCCATCATGGAAGGCATCGAGCGTTACTCATCCGAGATGCACGACCGCAGGCCGGAACTGGCTCCCTACCAGGAGATGCAGATGCGGGGTCTCAATGTCCTTGACCCAAATGACCTCATCCTCCCGCAGGCTGCGGACCTGGACCGGCTTATGTCATGGACGGAGGGCTGGGACATTGTCAGCGACCAGCCAGTCTGGGTCCCGTCCCACGCGGTTTTCCACCCGATGCCCCGCAATTATATGGGCCCGTTCCGGACCAACACCAATGGCCTTGCTTCCGGCAACACGTTTGAAGAAGCCGTCTTCCACGCACTCTCCGAAGTGATCGAGCGCGATGCCTGGTCGCTTGTCGAGGCCTGCAGGAATACCGGCCCGGCAGTGACCGGCATGACCGACCCGGCAATTCTTGCCATGCAGGATAAGTTTGCCAAAGCCCAGGTCGACGTGATTGTGAGGGATATCACCAGTGATATCGGGATCCCGACCATGGCAGCGGTTGCCGATGATGTGCTGCTGAAGGATCCGATGCTTTTGACCATCGGCATCGGGACCCACACCAGTGCACGCATCGCGGCGATGCGGGCGCTCACCGAAGTTGCCCAGAGCCGGCTTACCCAGATCCACGGCGCCCGCGAAGACACAACCCTTGCAGAGATGAGAAAGAAGATGGGCTATGACCGGGCCAAGCGGATCAACGGCTACTGGTTCCGGGACAACGGGACGCTTGACTACAGCAGGGTAACCTCTTAAGACACGGATGATTTCAAAAAGGATATCGAGAATATCATCGCAGCCCTCAAAAAGCAGGGCATGGACCGGGTCATCATCGTGGACCTGACCCGCGAAGAGATCGGGATGCCGGTGGTGCGGGTGATTGTGCCGGGCCTTGAGGTCTTTGCCATGGACCCTGAGCGCCGGGGCGAA
>JAAZNH010000096.1 GCA_012798365.1 Methanomicrobiales archaeon
CACGATGGAGAACATCCCGGAGATCATGGCCTGGGACGCGATGACGGTTGCACAGATGCTCAGGAGCAGGAAGGGTATCAGCAGGTGCGGGCTGATGTTGTTGACCATGGCAAAGAGGACGTTATGGGTGTTGTCCGTCATGAGGACATAGGCTCCCTGGCCGAAGTAGTTGAGGACAAGCGCCGGGAATACCACCATCCACCCCTTGATGATCGGTTCCCTGCCCAGGTGCCCCATATCTGCATAGAGGGCTTCTCCCCCGGTGATACAGAGGATCACGGCTGACATGACAACGAGCGATTCCCAGCCATGCTCCAGGATAAAATCAATGGCAAACGTCGGGCTTAAGGCAAAGAGGACCTGGGGCGCGCTGATGATCGAGATGGCCCCGGTCACGGCAAGCGAGAGAAACCAGAAGGTCATGACCGGGCCAAACGCCCATGCCACCCGGTCACTGCCTTTTCTCTGGAAGAGGAACAGGCCGATTGCGATGAGGGCCGCGATGATGAGGATGGTGATCTGGGCGGTATCCTGAAAACCCGGGATGAGGTGGATACCCTCAACCGCCGAGAGGATACTGATGGCCGGGGTGATCACACCGTCACCGATAAAAAGCGCGATACCGATAAGCGTCAGCACCGAAACTGCCGATGCGGCGACCCCGGGTTTCATCAGGGTGTCAAGGATCGTCCGCAGCACAATCGTGCCACCTTCCCCCTTGTCGGAAAGGGACATGGCCAGCCAGATATACTGGACGGTGATGACAATGAAGAGCGTCCACGTGATGAGGGAGAGAAGACCGAAGATATTCTGGACGGTCGGGAGCATGAAGAGGAGGATCGCTCCCACCGTGTAAATCGGGCTTGTCCCGATATCGCCAAAAACCAGGCCCAGGGATTTTATGATCTTTCCCCGGGAACTGCCCGCTTCGCTCACTTTTACCTGTTTGATCATAAAATGGCGTAAACCTTTGGGTTTTTATCGGGGGTCAATGATGAAACCGTCCCCGCAGCGCAAGGAATGTCCCGCTGGACCGGTGCAGAACAAATACAAGGGTATATGGGGGATCCGACTCCCATAAGCTAACGCGAAAGAAGAGCGGCAGGCATTGCCAGGAGGGGAAAACACCACATGATGCAGGTTTACCGGACACGCAAGGATACTGATACTACGGTTACCGAGATCACCGGCACCGCAGGAACTGACTGCTGGCTGCGGCTGACCACCCCGACCGAGGCGGAACTCACGCAGATTGCCGAGACCCACTGCATCCCCCTGGACTTCTTAAAAGCAGCCCTCGATGAGGAAGAGCGGCCGCGTATCGATTCTGAGGACAATGTTGTCCTTATCGTCCTCGACGTACCCATGGTCACCGAATACGAGGAGATCAGCACGCTCACTACGCTTCCTCTCGGGATCATCATTGCCGAGAACCTGATCGTGACGGTATGCAGCCGCCAGACCCCGATCCTGGACGATTTCCTTGCCGGCAAAGTCCGTCACTTCACTACCGCCAAGAAGACCCGGTTCCTCTTCCAGATCTTCTACCGGAATGCCTCCTCCTACCTCCAGCACCTGCGCCAGATCGAGCGCTCGATCTCGCGGATCGAGGTCGAACTCCACCGCTCGATGAAGAACGAGGAACTCTTCCAGATGATGGAAATGGAAAAGAGCCTCATCTACTTCTCAACATCGCTCAAATCCAACGAGGCTGTGCTGGAACGGATCCTGCGCACCAAGCCGCTGAAGATGTACGATGACGATGCCGAGTTTTTGGAAGACGTCATCATCGAGAACAAGCAGGCCATGGAGATGTCCCAGATCTACCTGCACATCTTAAACGGCATGACGCAGGCCTTTGCCACCATCATCTCCAACAATCTTAGTGTCGTGATGAAATTTTTAGCATCCATCACGATCATCATCGCAATTCCGACGATGATTGCCAGTTTTTACGGCATGAACGTGGCAGACCTGCCCCTCAAGGACGCCCCGCTGGCATTCGAGACGATCTTCATGTTCTCCGTGATGATCTCGGTGCTTCTTGGCCTCTTCATGTGGCGGAAGAAGTTCTTTTGAATCTGACAGGTCTTCAGACCTGGAGGAGGAGAAGAACCCGAAGGGTTCTTCGACCAGTTTCCCTCATTTTCCCGGATGGGCGGGCGATATTCAATGATAGCCTGCGGAAATCTACTCCTCACGGAAATTCTGATGACACATACTGGATCTCGCAGGGTTCAGCGATTACCAGCAGAAGGTCCGATCCGGCTCATCGCGTGTCTCGGGTAATAACAAGCGATTATGGGAAAAACCCTGCCGTCTCCGTGCAGGAATGAAAGAAGAAGTATGGGCCCGCTGAGATTCGAACTCAGGACCTCCGCCATGTCAAGGCGACGTCATAGCCAACTAGACCACGAGCCCTCGCAAGTCTGATGCTCTATAACTTCTGTTCAAGGTGCTATTAAAAATTAGTGTCCTGATCCTCAGATTCCGGCCGATGATATGCAGAAAAACAGGTGAACACGCGGACGGTCATTTTATCGCGCGAACGATTCAACAAAACATCTGGTAGATACCATGCCTGATGGAACACCTGTACAGAATCAGCTCTTTGTCTATGAACACGATGCCGGTCGCATCGAACTGCTCATCCGTATCATATACTGGATCCTCATCGGAATTGTCCTGTGGATTTATGGGATCATCGCATTCATTGTCCAGTTCATCCAGTGGTTCCACATCCTTATTCTCGGCTGCAGGAACCAGGCACTGTCAGACATCACCCGCGGATACCTTGAGTACAGGGTGCATGTGCTGCCCTATACGTATTTCATGACAGACAAGCGGCCAAACATCTTCCCGGAGACGGTGAAAATCTTAGAAGAGGCCTGATGGCATCTTCTCGGTCTCACGGTTCTTTTGAACCCTTCGGATTTCGAAGAAACCTGATGGCATCTTCTCGTCCTCACGGTTCTTTTGAACCCTTCGGATTTCGAAGAAACCTGATGGCCGCCTTTTCCCCATCAGGGCTCTTGTGAACCGTGCGGATTTGGTTCAATCCCCAAAAGAGAATTTTCCTATCCCCGCAATTCGCGAATCGTGCTTACAGGCCCGTGACAAAATTCACAAACCCGCTGAGCTGGCGGTCTATGCCCTCCAGGAACAAGAAGACCTGGTCCACAATACCGGGATCCGGTTCCGCCCCCTTTGTGGTAATCTCATCGATAAAGGCCACATTCGATCCATAGGTCCAGAACTGGATTGGGTGGACACCGGTCAGCGTGGGCCGGGCCGATTGCACAACCCAGCCGGTCTTCTCCTGCCCGGGGAAATTGATGAGGTAATTCTGGGTGCTGTTGGCTTGCTCCGGGTAATAGACATCCGACAGCACAAAATCGAACTTATTATTCTTCGGGACCTTCACGGCCATGGAGACCGATTCAACACCGGTATAGTCGATGTCCTGGAATATCCGGGTGTACCCGTCGTACCCGAGGCTGCCATGCCCCCGGTACTCACAGGAATAGGTCCCCCGGTAGGCCTCCCGGCTGACAATCATGAGGGACGGGGCGGGCGAACTGAGGGTCCATCCTTCGGTTGTTCCGGTCTCAAACCCGCCATTCGTCACCCGTTCGGAGGGGTCAACAACCACCGGGTACACTGCCCCGGGCATCCCGCCCGTAATGTGGATGGTTTTACCAAGTTTGTCCAGTTCAAAGTCAAGGTCAAACCGCTTCCCGGATGCATCACGGGCAAACGGCCGGGGAAGGATGACAACATCTGCGCCATTGACCGAGATCACAAGGTTTCCCCAGCGGTCCCGGGCAATATCCGCCACGCTGTCCCGGGCATACTGTATAACCGGCAGAGTATAGGGATAGGTAACCTCTGTCGTGCCG
>JAAZNH010000014.1 GCA_012798365.1 Methanomicrobiales archaeon
CGTCCGGGTTATAGACCCGCAGGTTCATGGTGCCCTTGATCACCGTTTCCGGGACATTGAATGATGTCGAGATCTGGGTGTCCGTGAGCGAGGGGTGGGTTGTCGTCGAGTACACCATCGTTGATCCATTATAGAGCCGGACCGAGGCCCCGGACTTGAACCCGGTCCAGGAAACAATAACCGGGTCAACCCCAACCCCCCGGTCACCGGTGGACGGGGAGATGCCGGACACGGCCGGTGGCGGGAGGGCATAGACCCGGAAACCATTTCTCAGCGTTGCAGTCTTCCCATCATAGGGATTCCGGACCGTGATGTTGTAATAGCCGATGGTTGCCGTGGCCGGCACCGTGAGGGTGCCGGTGATTGTGGTCCTGTCCGGCCGCGACAGGGGGGTGAACGTGAGGGTTTCTGCGCCGCGCCAGTACGTAACCTCCGTATCCGGCTGGAAATAGTTCCCGGCAAGCCGCGAGATCGCAACCGTGGTCCCCTGGCCACCGCTCCGGTTCGTGCTGCTGCTGATCGTGGGTCCGGGGCTCTGGATCCAGAAGTACGACGCCCGCATCCCTTCCCTTCCCCCGACATCATCGGGGTTTTTCACGACAACATTATAGGTATAGGTCGGCGTCGGATCCCGCGTGGCCATGTCGAAAACACAGGAGAGGCGGGTTTCCGAGACATAAGTACAGGGAGTTACCGGGGAAATATCCGGCAGCGTGCTATGGTTGAACCGGACCGTTGCCCCGGGCAGGAAGTTGCTGCCGGTCACGTTCTCAATAACCAGCCAGCCACGGTAGCCGGACCGGTTGGTGATACCGGAAACTGTCGGCACCCGGGCAGAGAGCGTGAAGTAGGAGGCACGCATCCCTTCCTTGCCGTCAGGATTTTTCACTACGACATTGTACCCGTTGGAGGCACTGACCGGTTTTCCTGCGGGATCGAAGGTGCATTTGAGGCTGGTGTTCGATACAAAGATACAGCTGGTTGACGCGATATCGCCAAGCGTAGTACTGTTGAACCGGGCTGTTGCGCCGTTCACGAAATTCGTGCCCGTGATGTTCCCGATGATGAGCGAGCCGAGATAGCCGGTCCGGTTCGTGATGCCGGTCACGGTTGGTGCATTGCTGCGCACCCGGAACTGGTTTGCCCGGGTATAACTCCGGCCGTCGCCGTTCGTGACGGTAATGTTATAGTACCCGGAGGGTGCAGTTGCAGGGATAGCAAGCGTGCCGGTGAGGCTGGTCATGTTGCGGACCGTGACCGACCCGAGGGGGATCGTTGTGCCAGTACCCTGCCAGTACACGACCGAGGCTGTCGGCTGGTAATAATTGCCCCGCAGGTTCGTGATGGTGATCGTGGCCCCCTGGATACCGCTTGCAGGGGTGCTGCCGCCGCTGTAGATGTACGGGGCTGCGGTGTAGACATAGAAATAATTCGCCCGCATTCCCTGTTTTCCATCCGGGTTCGTTACCACGAGGTTGTACCGCTGGGATGTGGGGGCAAGCGCCGAGGGAGGGAGCGTGAAGATACAATCCATCCAGGTGGCGTTGAGGACCGTGCAGGAGTCTGCCGGGATCTCGGGCGGGATGCCCCCGGTGCGGTTGAGCATCGCGGTTGCACCATCAAGGAAGTTGGTGCCGTTGAACCCCCGGACAATGGGGAACCCGCGGTACCCGCTCGCAGGGTTCGTGTATCCCACGGTTGGCGCCGGGCCGGTCAGGATGACCGGTTTTACCTCGCAGGACCAGTTCCATGTGCCAAGGCTGATCCGTGCACTCTCATCAACAATCCGTATCCTGAGCGGGCAGTCCTCTGCAGTGTCCGCATCACTCAGTTCGGCCGGGCCCATCGTGGAGCTGATGCGATAGACATCCTGCGTGGCATTGTAATAGATATACAACAGCGTCCCCGCGGTTACCGTGTTGAGACCCGGCACCGGCCGGGCCCGTTTGGTTGATGTCCGGTTATCAACATAGAATGCCATCTCGTGAAGGCCCGGAGAGGAGGAGTTGAGGAACACGTCATCCCCTGCCTTGTGGTAGTAGAGGAACATGTTGGTGTTCGTAATCGTCTTGTTGTTCATCTCGGACAGGACATACGCGGATTTCTGCTGGAGGTTGAGGTTGCCAAAGAGGAGGGCGGCGGTGATGATGATAAGAATGACCACAAGGGAGATGATGATGGTCACGGAGACCGTATCGGAGAGGGCATGGTCCTGTGGCATAATGGTGGATGAATTACCCTTTCACCCACCCGGTATATATACACATGAGGATTCACCCCATTATAAAACCGGCATTTTTTCTTCTATTTTTATTTTACAGGCCAAAATGAGACCGGCTGGTGGGAGCCGCAACAACCCGTCGTACGCTGCCCGGTGCCGGCCCGGTCATTATGGTCTCACGGGACATGGAAGACGCCACTGACAAGGTTGTAGGTTGTCGAAGGCGGGAGAGCGTATTCAAGCCGGGCAACCGCCTGCCCGGTATTCTCGTACATTTTCACCACAATATGGTGATAGCCGGCAGTCAGGTGCGTTGTCCCGGTATAGGCGCGGGAACTGTGCAGCCCCCCGTTGTCGATGACGAGCACATCATCCACCCAGAGATACGAGCCGTCATCGGATGTGAGCCGGAAGGAATAATCCGCCTCGGCCGGAACATTGAGATACCCATCCCATGTGACGCTGAAATCCTCCTGCCTTCCCACAATGTCGGAGGGCCAGGGGGAGCCGCCCTGGTCCGTGAACTGGATCTGGCTCTCGGTCCGGGTCCCGGCAAGGGTGGTCCAGGTCTGGCCCCGGTAATAAGAGGCCATAAAGTCGGGGGACAATGCACCAAGCGAGATGAACTCGGTTTTGGTTGCCGTTGAGCTCCCGAATGCGTTGGTGGCCGTGAGGGAGACCGTATATGTCCCGCCGGAAGCATAGGTATGCGACGGGTTCCTGTTTGCTGAAGCGGCCGAACCGTCCCCGAAATTCCACGAATACGTTGTGGCATCGACGGAAAGATCGGTAAACCGGACGGTAACCGGGGCCGTGCCGACCCGGGGAAGGGCGGCAAAATCAACGGTCGGCGGGGTGCTCGGGACATGCCAGAGATCGGTCACCAGCTGCCGGGAGCTCATGCCCGGGGTCTGGTAATAGAGGTACACTACCGCCTGTCCGGTATTCTCGTACATGCGGACGGTCACGGGATAATAACCCGGCACCAGGTGACGCGTTGCACTGACCTCCTGGTACCCGTGAAGGCCCCCGTTATTGATGAAACCGCTGGAACTGCCCAGGTCCATGTACGACCCGTCATCCGAGCCCAGGGTGAACGTATAATCCGCTTCCGTGTTGACCCGGATCAGCCCCTCGTATTTCACGGAAAAGTCCTCGGTCCTGCCTACGTAGGTGTTGGGCCAGTTGCTGACATCGGAGGTGCGGCCGCTTGCGGTATCCGCAAAATAGATCCTGCTGGCAACATTGGTCGTAGCCGGGACTGACCAGGTCTGGCCGGTATAGTAGGTGGCGAGGATACCGGGGGAGTAGGGGTTGACGGATGACGAACTACCGGAACCCCCGACATAGACCTGCACGGTATTGATCGTCACGGGAACGGAGGTGTCAACCGTCCTGATCGTCCAGATGCCGCCTTCCAGGTCCACCAGGGGACCCTCTTTGGCAGTCGCAGCGATCCGTGCGTTCAGGTTATCGGTCACGTGAAAGCCGGCTGCGTCACGGTACAGGTAAACGCTTTTCCCCGGCTGCCAGACGCGATCCGTGATAGCAGGGGACGGGGGGGTCGAGAGGGTCAGCCCCGAGGGGGAAGTAAGGATGAAGGATACTTCATGATACCCGGCGGACCCGGTTGCATTCAGGGTTGCAGGATCGCCGTTCTCGTGGAAGAGCCCGATTGCATGGGCGCCAATGCCCGTATCAATATCGCGGGCGGATTCAGCGATATTGATATTTGTCTTCAGTACTCCTGCAGAACCTCCAAAGAAGCTCCACATAACCATGACAAGTACAAGGATGAGGCTGATGATGAGGATGATGCTGACGCTGTCGGAGAGGGCGTGATCCCTGGTCGTGAACATTGATAGCTAACGCTTTGCTGTACCGGGTATTAATAGACACGCGGATTCCTGGCATCACCAATAAGGATCTTTATTAGAAGGGAACAATATGAGTAAAACAGGGTTACCCTGGCCAGTTCCGGGGACAGGGGGTATTGGTCCCCGGACGCTGGTTAATTAATGGGAAAAACGAAACGTACAACGGAAGGGCACATGGACAAGCTGAACCTGGCCGGTGACGAGACCGTCCTGAAGAGAATTCCAAGGGTCATCATGAGCGGAGGCCGGTATGAGGCCGTCCTCACCAGCCAGCGCCTTATCCTTGCCGAACGGGACACCGGGGAGGTAAAAGAAGCCTTCCCGTATTCCGCCATCTCCCTTGCAGTGTCAGGGTACAATTCCATTCGCGAACCAACACTCCGGATCTTGGTCACCCCCGCATCCGGCGAACAACGGACCCTTGAGCTGGTCTTTGTGCACCAGCCGGGCGGCCTGAATGTGCAGGGACTGGAGTTCTGTTCAGATATTCTCCGCGAGCATGGTGTTGCAGTCCAGAAGACGGGAACAGGCCAGGCTGCCGGCATCGTGCCCCGCAGCATGGCGATCAGTCCGTCCATGCAGGGAGGGGATTCCTCCCGGCCGGGCGCCCCGACTCCCCGGCTGCCCATTCGCGGATCCGGGGCTATTATCGACCAGCTGCCGCCGGAGTCATCTCCCGGGGGTTCCTGGCTGTACGCCATCGGTGCCCTTATCGTCATCGTGCTTATCATCGCGGCCGGTACGTCCCTTGCCGGGCAGGGATCCGGGCATTCTCCGGCAGGGGATACTCCACAACCTACTGCACCGGTGGTGGTGCTCACCGCGGTCCAGACATTCCCGGTTGCGGTAACACCCTATATTCCGGTTACCACACAAGAAGCCGTGACACCGGCGACACTGCCGACGGAGATCAGCATTCCCCCCAATGGGTTTTTCCTCAGGATAACGTACGTGGGGAAATACCAGGGCAGCCTCAAGGCCCGGGGATGGACCACCGTGGTGAATAACACCGGACCATCCCTTATCCAGATCCCCACGGAAGAGACCCTTCTTGAGGGGGCAATTGAGAAAGGGGACGGATCCGGTGACCGGATGGATGTGGAAATGTTCAACGGCGGTGTGCTGGTCTGGAAGGAATCAACAGCAAAGCCCCGCGGCACGATTGATCTCCATATTGATATTGGCAAAGCCATTATCAGCCAGCCACAGCCAACCCTGACCCCGGCCCCGCCGACCCCGGTACCGACACCCGATGCTGCGCTTATCCTGCACCCGGTGCCCGCGAGTGGAGTATGGGTACGGATTGCCTATGCCGGCAACTTCACCGGTACGCTTTCCTCAAACGGTATGGCCCGGGAAGTATCCGGAAGCGCAGTCCAGCTCTACCAGCTGCCCATTGCAAGCGGACAGGTCGATGGTTACATTACCAAAGGCGACGGTTCGGCAAGGATCCTTGTTACGGAAGTGTACAAAGACGGCACCCGGTTATCCGTTGCATCCACCACCAGGCCGGATGGGGTTGCTGAGTTCCATACAATGGTGTGAGGCGTAAAATCAAGGGGGGGTTCACCTCCACTGCCAAAAACAGGGCACAGGTCAGCATCCGGATCGTCAGCGTTATAAAAAAAAGTGTGTTGCTGTTTCTCTTTGGGTATCAGGCCGTCACGGTGAACCCATCGATGAGATCGCCATACGAGCCATCCGTGTTCAGGACACGGATCGTTCGTGTGCCCGTGGATGCGGTTGTTGGGATCCGGAACCGGGCAGTCATCTGTGTTGCGGACACCCGCGTTATCCGGTCCACCGTAAACGCTCCCCCGCTACCGCCGATAACCTGGACTGTTGCGCCGGTCTGGAACCCGGAACCATCGATCGTAACGGTAAACCGGTTGTTGTCACGGGCATGCTCATCTGGAGTTATGCTGGAGATCGCGGGATTCGGAGCAGCGGTAACCGTGAAGATGCTGGCCGAATCCCCATAATTACCTGTACTGCCGGGATTGGTGACCCGCAGGTAATAGGTACCCATGGTTGCACTGTAGGGAATGACGAAGGTGCAGGATGAGATTCTCGTGGGGGATGCAACGGTGACTCCCGTTCCCGTGATGGTTGTTGCGCCGCTGCGCCGCAACTGCACGGTTGCGCCCGGCTGGAAACCGGTGCCGGTGATGTCAGTAATCGTCACCGTTGTCCCATGGGATCCGGAGGGAGGCGTGACGGACAGGATGGTGGGGTCATAATTGGTGACGCTGAAAATGCCGGCCCCGGTGCCATACTGTGAGTCATACGCATTGGTCACCCGGACGTCCCAGGCACGGGTATTTCCACCGGAATTGGCCCATGTTGCGACGGACGCCAGGTCAAAGTCACACGAGATCTCAGTGGGAGAAAGTACGGTTACATTCGTGGCAGTGATTGTCCCGCCCCCGGTCAGGGTTCTTCGTAACTGAACCGTTGCTCCCTTCTGGAAATTCGAGCCCGTCAGGCGCGTGATGATAACCGGCCATCCCCGGACACCGGCATTGGGAGTGATGCCGGACACCACAGGTGCCGGGCTGTTGACCGTGAAGGAGGAGGTTGCCGACTGCCCGTCAGGATTGGTCACCCGGAGTGTCCATGTACCGGCCGCTGCAGCAGTCAGATCGAGCATACAGGAAATACTGGTATTTGCCGGATTCACCACGACTGCTGAACCCTCGATGCTGCTATACCCGGTCCGGGTAAGGTTAACCGTTGCGCCCTGCTGGAAATTCGTTCCGGCGATGCTGCTGATACTGACCGGCCACCCGCGGTTCCCGGAAGGAGGAGTGACACCGGATATCGCCGGGGGAGGACGAAGTACCGTGATATATCCTGCCCGGGTAACCGTGCTGCTGCCACCGCTGTTAGCGGCAGTCAGGGTCACCGTGTAGGTTCCCGGGTTTGCGTAGGTATGGGACGGGTTCTGGACTGTCGAGGTAGTACCATCACCAAAGTTCCAGCTCCATGATGTGGGGGTATTGGTTGAACTGTCAGTAAATGCCACCGTCAGCGGAGCACTTCCCGAGACCGTTGCTGCGCTGAACTGTGCAACCGGGGGATAGACAACGTTTACGTAGTAGAGATCAGTTACCGGTGTCTCTGCTATGGAGGGGGTGGAATAGGAGAGGTAGATCAGGCCACGCTCGGTATACTCGTACATATCAACAACAATGTGATGATAGCCAGGACCCAGCGTCACCGTACCATATTTTGATCGTTCAGCATGGAGACCGCCGTTATCAATCACCATGGTATCGTCAATCCAGAGATAGGACCCATCATCAGAAACCAGGTGGAACGTGTACGTATCTGCTGACGGGATACGGAGGTACCCGTCCCAGGACACGCTGAAGTCTTCAACCTGGCTTCCGGGCAGGTTCGGCCATGGGCTGTAATACGAGGGGTCCGTCGGGTAATACTTGTCAGCAAACCAGATGCGAGGGTCGACCCGGCGGGTGCCGGGAGCAGTCCAGGTCGAATTCGCGTAGTAAACCCCGACAATTCCGGGAAGGTAGGACCCCCCGACAAGGACATAATTTTCCCGTGTTTTCGGGGTACCATAGCCGGCAGGGCTTGCCGCGTGCAGCGTCACGGTATACGATCCGGCCGTTGCATAGGAGTGGAGGGGATTTTTGGCTGTCGAGTTCTGTCCATCCCCAAAGTTCCATTCCCAGGCAGTGGTCCCGGCCGATGAAGCATCCGTGAACTGAACGGAGTGGGGCGCAACACCGACAAGCGGAGTCCCGGTAAAATCAACTGTGGGAGGAGTCGAGGCGAGGGTGGAATGGTAATAGGTATCGATAACCCGGCGGGAAAGGCCGGAACTGTTGGCATATTCAACCTGGACAACCCCGTCTCCGGTATCGTCCCACATCTTTGCCGAGAAGAGGTGGTAGCCGGGGGTGAGGGAAACAGTAGCGGTATAATCAGTGACTGCATGACCGGTCCCGGTCGAAGGAGTTCCTAACGCTGATATAAGGGTGACGCCGTCCAGGGCAAGGGAGTTACCATCACACGCCCGCATGTAAAATGTATAAGTACCGGCAGCATCGACCTTGAGGTACCCGTCGTAACTCACGGAAAAGTTATCGTACTGGTGGATGTAATCCACCGGCCAGTCCGTGACATCAGTCTTCTCATGCGTTGAGGAGATATTCGCTTCAGCATCGGCAAAATAGATGCGGTTGTGGATGACGGTAGCTGCAGGCCAGGTCCACTGCCGGTCCTTGTGATAGGTCCCCACAATCCCCGGCTCGTAATCTGAAGCAAAGGTTACTGCAATCTCCTGGTTGTGGTCCACGTTCGAAAACGTGTAGGAAGCGGGCACCGGGATTATTGAATAGGTTGAATTCACGACAACTGCTGCAGGATGGTATCCCGGGTAGGGAACCAGCGTAAAGGTCTGGCTTGCGCCAGGGGCAACCGGGATGGTGCCGGGAGCGGGATCCAGTGTGCCGCCAGGACCGGCAGAAGCAGTAATCAGATAATTGGCAGGGCCGCCTTCGACAAAAGTTGCTGCAATGGTATGATCGGTTGTTACCGCAAGGAATTCATATTCCGCAGGGGTCCCCGGTATAATGACACCGTCGACAATAACCTGGTTGATCACAAACCCGGAATCAGGAGTTATGACAAATATCCGTGATCCCCCTTCCGGGACACTTGCGGAAACCGGGCTGATGGATCCACCGGGCCCGGCGCTGGCCGTTATGGTGTAGGAGGCAGCAATCCCGGGTCTGCTGGTCCCGCTGCCAAGGGGAATGGTGGCAAGAACCTGCCCGCCCGGCCGGTGACTGCCGGTATAGACAACCTGGACACTGTCAGGTACATGATCCGCAATGACGGTAATGCTCTGGCCGACAAGCCAGGTTGTTCCCGGTTCTGACAGGGCGACAGGGAGCTGTTCACCATCAACGAGCACATAAAAATCCGCAAGTGCCAGCGGATCCCCGCCATCATGGTACAGGGTGATAACTTCACTCTGGTTCTTTACAACAACATTGAGGGCAGGCAGTTTTCCGGGGGTACCCTGGGAGAAGAGGATAACAGCAATGATGGCAATAACCGCCACAATAATTGCGATTATGGCAAGGGAGCCAATCATTTCCGCTGCGCCGGTGTCATTCCAGTTCGTCCGCGACACGGGATGTCTCCCCCCAGAAGTTGCCGGCGTCATTATTCGTATACCCATGGCCGGCACGCACAGTGAATAGAAGGTTTTCATCTTTTTAAACTGATCCAAGTTTGCAAAAACACGGGAGCTAACCCGGTGCCGGGGGGTTGGATGGTCCCTGGCTGTTTCCAGATAGCAGCAACCGTATTTCTGCAAATGATATCCCCGCCACTATACAACAGGAGCTCCATCCCGGGTAACGCTCTGCGCATTTCCGACAAAGTACACAATCTGTGCATTGTTGTCCGCTTCAAGCACAAAGAGGCCGACCCCGACAGGACGGATGTTACTGATGATGACGCTTGAACTGTCGTCGCCGTTAATCCTGACAGTCCCGTTGACAACAAGCGATGTCTGACCTGCCCCGCTCGTGGCGATACGCAGGGTGGATCCCAGGTCCTGGTACCCGGTGATCCAGGCATGGTTGACCTTCGTGTTTGTCTGGGGGGACTGGGCATCAGGGGTGGTGAAATGCGAGAGGGAGACATCCACTCCATCAGCACTGACTTCCCATAATTGATCTCCCAGACCAAATGTCTTGAAATTTTTCGAACTGGCCCACAGGAAAATGGTGATCTGGTCCCCCACAAGCAGGGGTTTGGGATTCGGGGTGTAACCATCGATAGATATGGATGATCCGGGTTTTGTGACATTGAACGTGAAGTAATAGGTGTGGCTTCCGTCAGTGGTCAGGCTTACCTTATCTCCCTTGTAAAAATTAATGGCATTGGTCCCGACTGCTGAGGCGATGGTCGGACCTACCGTGGAAGGCGACTGGTTGAGTGCATCGGCAATCAGGGATGTGTTACTGAGGATGTACACAACCACATTCTGGGGATCGGATGCATCAATGTATTCTGAGGAAGACTGGACCGGTGCCGGAGTTGTGTCCGGCCGGATCGTTACTTTTGGTACAGCAATGCTGGAAGAGCCGGATTTGAGAACGGTTGAACCGGTTTTTCCACCGGAATATACAACCGAGACCCGGCTGGGAGGCGAAGCGACCGTGAGGATCAGGTTCGTGCCAAGCGACCATTCATCGCTTCCATCAGAGATCTCATAATCGGTCCTGGGTGCAGGATCGGTATCCGTGACAACGGCAAACTGTCCCCTCCTGAGAGTATCGCCGCCATTATGATAGAGGTACAATTTTGTCCCGTCACTGTTTGTTCCCGTCATAAAATTGATGTTGGGGACCTGCTCCGGCGTGGACTGGGACATCAGGACCACCGCAACAATGGCAACCGCTGCAACAACAAGCGATATCATCAGGATTGCGCCGATAATCTCGGAGACCGCAGCCTGCGGGTCGCACTTCACGTTCTCTGACCGACCGTGTGTCCTGCCAGCAAGAGGATCGGAAGTCATGTTATCCCTGTTGCAATATTGTTGAAGGTCACCGCATATTCTGCGGGATGGAGCGTGAACCAGACATCCCCGTGCGTTGTGTCATCAAACGGACCCTTGATGTAAACGAAAGCAACCGCGGGTGCCGGATCACCGGGTTCGCTTGTCCCGGTAACATACCACCAGTCCGGGATGCCTTCGTTATCCAGGGCTTCGAGGAACGTTGCATTCCACATGCGTGCGGTCTTGTAGTCAGGAACGCTCACACTGATATTGA
Source organism: Methanomicrobiales archaeon (assembly GCA_012798365.1). Classification (GTDB taxonomy): domain Archaea; phylum Halobacteriota; class Methanomicrobia; order Methanomicrobiales; family Methanospirillaceae; genus Methanoregula. The sequence continues at coordinate 10,917 of JAAZNH010000014.1, forward strand.
CCCAGTATTTCCGGTCGGGGCCCAGGGCCCGCTGGATTGATTTTAGGCGGGTATCCACCCGGACCGGGCCGTTCCCGCCGATACTTGCCCCGCCTTCAAGCGAGATCGGGGCTACCGTAACGGAACTGTTGAATTCCGCAGGAGTGGCAGCACCGGCCGAACTGTTGATGATGGAGATCGGGGGGGCTACCCGGGTAGTGGAGCCGTTATCCTGCTCAAGGAATACTCCGCCGGCCTGGTAGTAATATTTCTGCTGGATCCAGTAGTAGTTCTGGGACTGGTATTCGATCTTGTTAATCGGATAACTGCCATTCATGTCCACGGTTCCCCCAAGACTTTTGATCGTCATACGGTCATTGGTGGAGGTGAGGGTAAGCGTTGCCGGGGATGCAACCGGTTTCATCAGAGGAAGGAACAGTCCACCAGCAGAAGTACTGCCCCCGGGAGTTCCCAGGTTGAATGAGGTGGAGACCATGACGCCGGACATGGTCGGGACTGAGGGGTCATTGCTATTGATCCAGAGCGAGTCAAGTGTTATCTTGTAATCAGTGAACCGGTCCTTGACCGCATTCATCTGGGCAATCTCGTCCTCGCGGCCTTCTGCCGGGACGACATACATCATCCAGAGGGCCATGGCAGCAACAATTACTCCCAGGAGAAGGACAAAACCGACTACTTCCGAAAGCGCAAGGTCCCCCGATCTTCCTGAAATGCCGGCCTTCATAATCATTATCTCGTATGTGGCTGGGGTAATAAAGGTTTACCGGCTGACTTGAATCCGGGAAATCCGGCACGGATATAGGGTGATGAGTTCCGGCAAAACAACAATAACGCCTGATTATCGTGATCCACGAAGGGATGTTCCTTTCAGGACATGCGTCCATCTTCACCGTACAAACGGCAGACTTTCCGGTGCAGATCACGAAGGGTTTTGAAGGCCGGCACCCAATAGTAGGATAGCTTTTCGGCCGGCCCCGTCAAATCCCGGCCCGCAGGTCACTGCCATGACACTCTCCCAAGGCTGCATCCTCTGCCACCAGGGCGCCAAGATGGTCCTCTTTGTTACGGGACGGTGCCACCGCACCTGCTGGTACTGCCCCCTCTCCGCTGAGCGGAAGAATACCGATACGGTCTGGGCCAACGAGCACCCGGTGGACATCCCGGCGCAGATCATCGAGGTTGCCGAGAGCATGAGCGCTCTTGGCACCGGAGTCACCGGCGGCGAGCCGCTCCTTGTCCTTGACAAGGTAACGGAATACTGCCGGATGCTCAAGGAGCACTTCGGCAAAGAGCACCAGATCCATCTCTATACGGCAAAAGCCCCGACCGATGAGGAACTTGCGGCACTGCAGGGACTCGTTGACGAGGTCCGGCTCCACCCGCCCCGCGAGTGCTGGGAGAAGATCCTCGAATCGGACTTCCTCCGTTCCGCAAAACGGGCCAAAGAGATGGGATTCGATATCGGGATCGAGGTCCCGGCCCTTCCCGGCCTTGAACTGCTCATCCCTGCCCTCACGCACCTGGATTTCCTCAACATCAATGAACTCGAATGGGGCGAGAGCAATGCGTATGCGATGCGGGAGCGGGGCTATGATCTTGCCGATCCGCTCCATAATGCCATTGACGGCGCAAAGGCATGGGCCGAAGAACTCTGCAGGCATGAGAAGGTGCACTGGTGCTCGTCCGGGTTCAAGGACTCCGTCCAGCTCCGCGAGCGGCTGAAGCGGATCGCTCAGAACACCGCCCGACCATTCGACGAGATCACGGATGACGGGACGGTCGTTTACGGGGTATTCGAGCCGGCTTCCGGCAGCACGGATGCCGTATCCCCGTTCATCCGGGAGCGCCTGGAACCGGACAGTTACGAGATCCACCCGGAACGGGTTGAGATGGCCTGGTGGCTTCTTGAGAAACTCGCAGATGAACTCGACGGGAAGAAATACGTTATTGAACGGTACCCGAACGGGGGCATGGTCGTGGAGATGACACCGCTATGATCCTTGACCGCCTGATGTACCCGCTCTACGAGCGCTACCTCCGGCTCCAGTGCCGGCACGTGCCTAACCATATCGCGATCATCCAGGACGGCAACCGGCGATATGCCCGGCTTCTCGGGATGGATACCTCCGTAGGCCATCGGGCCGGGGCGGACAAGACCGAGGAGATGCTGGACTGGGCGCACGAACTGGGCATCCGGCACATCACGCTCTACTCCTTCTCAACCGAGAACTTCAACCGCGACCAGGAAGAGGTACAGGAGCTCTTCACCCTGTTCAAGGACAAGTTCATCAGCATGCTCACCGATGAGCGGGTCAGGAAATACCGGATCCGCATCCAGATGGTGGGCGACCGTTCGCTCCTTCCGGCCGACCTGTTAAAAACCATCGATGATGCCGAGGAAGCGACCAAAAACAACACCGGTTTTTACCTCTACGTTGCCCTTGCCTACGGCGGGAGAAACGAGATCGTGATTGCTGCCCGGGAGATCCTCGGCCGGGTGCAGAACGGCGAGATCAACCCGGATGCCATCGATGTCCGCATGGTTGAGCAGCACCTCCACGGGCACAAGGGGATCCCGCCCGTTGACCTCATCATCCGGACCGGCAACGAGTGCCGGACCTCCAACTTCCTGCCCTGGCTTGCCAGCGGCCACGAGTCGGCAGTGTACTTCTGTTCCCCGTACTGGCCGCTCTTCCGGAAAGTGGATCTTTTACGGGCGATCCGTACCTACGACCAGCGCGTTTCCCGGGATTTTTCTTAAAGTGCGTGTCCGGGCATCTTACCGGGAACCTGCCGGGATGCACCAGCGTATGCATTGCGCAATGAACGGATCGCGTACTATATGCCATGGCACGCACAGATCCGGGATCGATACATCATGCCGGGCAGGAAAGATACCCATGCAGCATTCCGCCACACGACCGTGCTCGTGCGGGCGGATATTTATGACAGTGCCCGCGAACGGGGCATTGATATCAGCGATACCTGCAACCAGGCCCTTGCCGGAATACTCGGGATCGATTACCGGCAGCAGCGGCTCGATGATGTGCCGCCACCCGCGCCGGTCATCGTTGCCCGGGACGGGGCCGCACCGGGCACGGCAGCCCCGCCGCTGCCGGCCCGGAGTCACGCCCCGCAGCCCCCGGTCATCAATGCAGATGATCCAAAAGCGCCGGGCACGATAGCAACGATCAGGAAAGAGCGGCCCCGCAAAACCCCGCCCGCGGAGACGGTGGCGCCGCACCCGGCTCCGGTCCCGCATTCCCCGGTCGCGGGGGGTCACGTGGCACACCCTGCGCAACCTGCCCCGCCAGTGCCTGCCAACCCGGCTGAACCTGCTGCACCGGCCCTCCATGAAAAATCCCGGGCGGGAAAAACCACTCCCGCGGCCGGCAGGAAACCTGCGGTAAAGCCCGCCAAAAAACCGGCAAAACGCGACATCGTAAAACAGTTCATTGCCGCAAAGGTTGTGCGGGACGATTCTCCGGAGGCGTTTGTTGCAAAAGAGGAGCTGTACGGGCTCTTCTCCCGCTTCTGCCGCGAACAGAAAACCACGACTGTCCCGGACAGCAAAGAGGTCACGGTCGCCCTCAAGACCCGGTTTGCCTTCCGGGAGAAAACCACGGAAGGAACACCCGGCTGGGCCAACATCCGGCTCAGATAACCGGTTTTTTGTTATTTGCCAAACCGGCGCATCCGGCTCTGGTAATCGCGCAGGATCCGCAGGAAGTCAACCTCGCGGAAATACTCCCAGTTCACATCCGAGAAGAAGAGTTCGGAATAGACCGACTGCCAGATCAAAAAGTCGGTCAGGTGGTCGCCGCCGCTCTTGATCACGACATCGGGGGCATACCGGAAGGTCAGGCGCGAGTCGAGCATCTTCTCGTCCACTGCCGCCGGGTCAACATGCTCCTGTGCCATCTCCCGGATGCACCGGGTGATCTCTTCCCGGCCGCTCTTGCCGATGGCAACAACCACATCCATACCGGAACCGGAGACTTCAACCTGGTCACCGGTATGGAGGTGCAGGCGGGCAATGGATGCAATCTTCCGGATCTCAGGATTGCAGCGGGCAAGCTCGGCCGGCTGCCGGGTGGAGATATGGAACGTGAGGCCCCGGATCCCATCACACCCGGGATTGCGTTTCCTGGCTGCGGCGGAGATGGCAACACACCACGCGGTGACACGGTAGAGCCGGTCCGGCGCATTGGCCATATCCCTCCCGTTAATCATGAAGCACACCTGCCCGGGAAGCAGGTGGATCTGCTTTCTGAGCATCCGTGCAAGAAGCCAGTAGATCATCTCTCTCCCACTATTTGTCCCCCGGGAAATAAAAGCGATGTGAGATCCGACGGGCCATGGCCGGACCTCACATGACAAGACTGAGCAGCCGGAAGACCACCGCCCCGCACGCGATGGCAAGCACCGCCTCAAGGGCAGTTATGATGAGGGCATTTTTCCAGCCGAACTCGTGGGCAAGCGCTGCAATGGTTGAAACGCAGGGGACGTACAGCATGGTCACCAGGGCAAAGACGATGAGCTGGACCGGGGTCATGATCGTGGAAAAGACCGTGGTGCCGGTGAGGGCTGCAAGGGCAAGGAGTGTCATCTCCTTCCTGATAATCCCAAAGACAAAGACGATCCCCGTGGTGATGGGAAGGCCAAGCAAAACGACCGTGATCGGGGCAAGGGCCGCGTTGACCGGTTCAAGGTACCCGAGGGCATACAGCGCCGTGATAACAATGCTGCCGACGATATAGGAGGGCAGGACAATCCAGAAGAGGGATTTGGTCCGCTGCCATGTCTGCGTTGCGACAGAGGGAAGGTGCGGGACATGGTAGTCGGGGATCTCCATGATCATGCCGACCGACTCGCCCGGAACAACCCGGAACGCGATCCGGCCCAGGATGACAATGAGGACAAAGTCAAACAGGTAGAGGGCAAGGGCCCACCAGATATTGACAAACGCCGCAACCACGCCGAGAATGACGATCGTCCGGGCCGAGCAGGGGATCAGGGTGACCAGGAAAGCGGCCAGCAGTTTCTGCTTAGGAGACTCGATGATCCGGCACGAGAGGCAGGCCGGCACCGTGCAGCCAAACCCGAGAACGAGCGGGATGATTGCCTTGCCATGCAGTCCCATCTTGTGCATCCCGCGGTCCAGCATAAGGGAGAACCGGGTCAGGAACCCCGAGTCCTCGATGAGTGCAAGGAAGAGGTAGAACGGGATTACGTAGGGGATAATCAGCGTCAGCGCTGCGACAAAGCCGGTCCATGCACCATTGAATATGATATCGGAATCCGCTCCATCGATAAGCGGTTCGACAGGGGCGATGCGGGAGAGCCCGTCAAGCATGATCTCGGAGATCGCGGCGCCGATGATGAACGTCCAGACAAGGAGACCTCCTATGGTCAGGATCAGGAGAAGGTAACCAAGTACCGGATGCAGGGCGACCCGGTCAATCCGGTCTGTCAGGCTGTATTCAGAACCCTCGGACGGGTGAATGGAAACAACCTCCTCGACCATCCGCTCGGCAGTATGGTACCGCTCCCCGCTCAGGATCGTTCCGGCGCTCTCGCCATGCATCTTCTCCAGTTCGGCTGCACTGGCTGCTGCAAGCGCTGCTGCTTCCGGGGCACGCGTTCTGGCAGCCCAGGTTGTTTCAGTATCCCCTTCCAGCAGCTTGATGGCAGTCCACCGGGCCGGATAGCCGTTGAAGCCGGGCGGTACACATTCCGTTATCCTGCGGATACGCTCTTCGACTTCGCGGCCGTACTCGATACGGTGGGGCTTCGGACGGTCCCGGACAGCCCGGATAATCACATCCGAAAGATCGGTTATCCCTTTTCCCTGGATGGCGATAAGCGGCACAACCGGAATGCCAAGGAGGGAGGAGAGTTTTTTGGTATCGACCGTGATCCCTTTCTGTGAAGCGAGGTCCATCTGGTTGACCGCAAGGATCATCGGGCTCTCGAGCTCGGTGAGCTGGAGGGTGAAGAAGAGGTTGCGCTCAAGGGCGGACGCATCGACAATGTTCACGACAAGATCCGGGTGATCGTGGGCGATGAATTCCCGGGAGATCTGTTCCTCGGTCGAGAGCGCGGAGATGGAGTAAATACCGGGCAGATCGATGATGCGGAGACGGTGGCCGCGGTACTGGAGGATCCCCTCGGCCCGCTCAACCGTCTTCCCTGGCCAGTTCCCGGTCTCCTGCTCGATACCGGTCAGCTGGTTGAAGGTGGCGCTCTTTCCCACGTTGGCATTGCCGGCAAGGGCGACAACATATTCCCGTTCACCCGCGTGGTGCCGGCCATGGCCCCCGGGCCCGTGCCTGCCATGCATCACGAAGTCTCTCCAAGTGCAGCCACAAAAATATGGTCTGCAATGGTATGGTCGATGGCAAGCCGTGTCCTGCGGACACCGATCTCAACCGGGCCGGAAAGCGGGGCTTTTCGTACCATCTGTATCTCGGTGGAAAAAGTCAGTCCCAGGTCGGTGAGGCGCTGGACCACCCCGGCGTCACCGCGGATGAACGCGATCCGGGCTTTCTGCCCGGGCTCCATCGCGGTGACCGGGATCAGATGTTCGTGACGGTGGGGAAACGCTGCTGCAAGCGAGGGGTTGTTAAGGCATTCGGCACAACTCTCCACCTGGCGGTCGCAGGGTTCGATAAGGCTTCCGTGCGGGCAGCGTGCGGGCGCCCTGAGCATCTTGCACAGGGCGTACTCGGTTTCATCAGTGAGGGTATGCTCCATCTTGCAGGCTTCATGATGGACATTGTCATCCCTGATCTGCAGGACATCCCGCAGGAACACCTCAAGGAGCCGGTGCCGGCGTTTTACCTTGCGGGCCATCTCCCGGCCGCTGTCGGTCAGGGTTGCACCCTTGTAGGGCTGGTAACTGATGAGGCCTTTGTCCGAAAGCGTCTGGAGAGCCTCGGTCACGCTTGCCGGCGCCACTTTCATGCACCGGGCAATGGCCGACGTTTTTGCGATCCCCTCCCGCTCTTCGATATCGAGAATACTCTCAAGGTACTCTTCGAGTTGTTCTGAAGCCATTACCAGATATTTAGGAGTCCCTAAAATATAAGATTTTGGATTCCCGAAATTCCTGCCACGCAATGCAACTCCGGTAAGGAAACATCCCTGCCAGGAACCAATCCGGCCGTAAAAGAGAGCCAGACCAACGCCGGATGCCATACAAACAGCCGGTTTCTCTGGCGGGGCATAGGAGAGATTATAAACAATCTGATGAAATAATCTCACCAGCGATGTACCTCTACAAGACCGGCATAGCCCAGATCGATGATGTCAGCGGCGGACTTGAGGCAGGCACCAATATCCTCATTCTGGCACCCCCGATGAGTTATGCCGAGCAGCTCGCGTACGCTATGACAAAACCGCTCCAGGGCGAGTACGCCATCGTCCTCTCCACCAATGAACGGGCATCCGAGGTCATCGATTTCTTCAAACTGGCCGGTGCCGATAAGCGGTTCACCGGCGTTATTGATGCGATCACCAAGAGTTCCACGCCCGGGATTGTTGATACGCAGCGGCTGATGTTTGTCTCAAGCCCCACCTACCTGTCCGGGATCGGCATCAAGTTCTCGAACATGATCGAGACCATCTTCGAAGGCGACTTTTCCGAAGGGGAACCGGGCCTCTTTCCCCCGCCCATCCGGTTCTGCGTCAACTCCATCTCCACCCTCCTCATGTACCGCCGGCTTGAGGTGCTCTACCAGTTCCTCCATGTCCTGACGGCCAAGCTCAAGAAGACCGAAGGGGTCGGCATTTACCTGCTCAACAGCGAATCGTTTGATGACAAGACCCTCTCCTTAATCAAGCAGCTGATGAACTGCGTCATTGAAGTAAAAGTCGATAAGAATGTCAGCTCCTTCCGGATTCACGGGATCCGGGGCGTTAACGGGGACTGGATGAAATTCACCGTTACCAAGGGACAGGTGGTGATCCTGCCATGATCACCACCGGCGTATCCGGGCTTGATGCCCTGCTGGAAAAAGGCATCCCGCGGGGAAGCCGGGTGCTCTACAGCCTCGAACCCGGCGTTGACGGCCAGATCTTCATGATCTCCTCGCTGGCCTGCTCGGTAAAACAAGGGCTCTCCTGCCTTGTCATTATGCCAAGCACAACGGTAGATGCGTTTAAAAACGATGCCACGGCAATGTGCGGGAGCCACCTTGACCTGGGGAAGATAAGCCGCCAGGTGGTCTTCATCGATGCTATCGACCGCGAGCGGATCCAGAAGAGCGCCAGAACCAAAAAAAGCCAGGCGCAGGAATGGAAAGCCCGGATCATGCGGATCTGCACCGAGAAGAAGGTCGATATCATCTTTGCCTACCTCGACCTATTAAACGAGGACTTCGGCCTGAAGACTGCGCTGGATATCCTTGACTGCGGTCGGGCTGATGCCAGGTCAACGCTCTTTGTCGAGCACCTCAACCTCGAAGGGCCGCAGTTCCTGGACCGGTTCACCAGGGAATTCCCGTTTGATCTTGTCCTGAATATCCGGTCCTCCGACCGCCCGGTCCCGTATTTCACGTACTTCACGCTTGTCCATAGTGCCCAAAAAACCGTGCCCCGCTCCGTCCCCTTCCTCATCCGGAATAACCGGATTATCCCCTATAACCCCCGGATCCTCATCACCGGACCGGAGCATTCCGGCAAGTCAACGTTCGTCGCCACTGCAACTGAAGGCCCCCGGCCGGTTGGCGTTTCTGAAATTGACCGCGAGCCGGTGCCTGAGGATATGGACTATGGCTGGATGCAGTGGCGGGACTTTACTCTCGCCCTGTACGGCATCCCCGGCCACATACCGTCGGACCGGCTCATCCCCCCCACCCTTGAGCATATTATCGGTATTGTCCTCGTTATTGATGCGGCAGACCCGGAAACCTTCCCGCAGGCACGGCAGTTCATCGGGATGATTGAAAAGAAGAAGATCCCCTTCATCATTGCCGCAAACAAAAACGACCTGGCCGGAAAACTGGCACCGGCAACGATCCGCAGGGAACTGGCTCTCAAAAAGAAGATCCCCATCTGCCCGATCTCGGCAACAAAGAAACCCGATGTCCACGCGGTCATCGATGCGCTGGTTGATTACATCACCCAGTATTCCGCGTAAAGTTCCCCCATCCACCTATCATGGGTGGAAAGAGATGAAAGACACATACGAGATGATGCACACATGCTGACATTCGTGGGGCTTGGCCTCTTTGAGAAGACCGATATCTCCGTCAAGGGACTCCGGTGCATTGAGCAGGCTGACGCAGTCTACCTGGAATGCTACACCTCGCGCCTGATGGGGTCATCCATCGAAGAACTGAGCGCCTTTTACCAGAAACCGGTCCTGCCGCTCTACCGCGAGGACGTGGAACAGCACCCGGATGCGATGCTTGACCGGGCGGCCAATGAAAATGTAGTTTTTCTCTGTGCCGGCGACCCGATGGTCTCGACCACCCATGCCGATCTCCGGATCCGTGCGGCTGAACGCGGGATCCCGACTGCCATCATCCATGCGGCATCCATCCAGACCGCGGTCTGCGGCCTTTCCGGGCTCCAGAACTACCGGTTCGGCAAGTCGTGCTCGCTGCCGTTCCCGCAGAAGAACTGGTTCCCGACCACCCCTATGGACGTAATCAGCCAGAACCTCTCCCTGCGGCTGCACACGCTCGTGTACCTCGACATCCAGAACGAGCGGTACATGACGATTCCTGAGGCGGTTGAACTCCTGGAGAAGATGGCGGCTATGAAAGGCGTGACCATCCCGGTCTATGTCGGTATTGCCCGGGCAGGGTCCCCCGCACCCGTTGTGCTGGCAGGGCCGGCAGGCCGGATCCGTGCTGCGGATTTTGGCGAGCCGCTCCACATCATGGTCATCCCGGCCGAGCTGCATGACATGGAGCAGGAGTACCTGGCGAGGTTTGCCGGCTTATGAAGATCAGCGAATGCGCCCTCATCCTATCAGCCGCGCTCGACGCAACCCGGATCACTGTTCCGGAACGGACGCCTCTTGGGGCAACAGCGGCTGCCGGGCTCGGGATGGCCCGCGCCTACCTTGATGATGGCCGGACCTTCTCCCGTTCCGGAGATCCCGTCAATGCCCTTGCCAGTTTTTCCTATGCGTTTGGCTGGCTCCATTTCGGGTGTGCATTCGGAACGCTCAAGACGGACATGAACCATCCGGCCTGCCCGTTCCTCTCCCCTTCGGAACGGCTCCCGGCCTCATGCAGAGAGAAACTCGCGGAGAAGACGCACCGGTACGAGCGGCTCCTCAACACGGCCCGGACGTCCGTCACCCCCGCACCCGATCCTTCCACCCCGCTCTTTCTCCTTGCCACACGCACGCTTGAGGTTGCCGACGCCTATGCCGGCCGGGGGGCGTGGCTTTCCGGGGAAGACGGGCTGGAAGATGCGCTTGCTGCATTCAGTTACGGCCACGGCTGGCTGGATGCCGGCACCCGGGCCGGCCTTTTCGTGATCCATGCAGAGCGCGACATCTTTACTGTCTAAAAAAACCCGCACGTTGCAAGAGTCCCGTGCTCCTGGAATCATAAAACGGTTATACTATTGACCATAACCTGATTGGATAGCAAGAGTTCCGGCAAGGCGGTCGTTCATATGGATAAGTCACAGGTCAAATGGCTCTATTTTTCTGTCGGCTTTTCGCTTTTAGTACTGATCATCATCCTTGCCCTGACATTCAATACCGAAACCATCGCAAACCTTGAGAAGATCAATCCCTGGTTTCTCCTCTTCGCCTTCCTCACGCACCTCCTGACCATGTGCTTCTGGGCATGGCGGGTCCAGACCATGACCGGCTCGCTCGGGTACCGCATCGGGTTCTTCTATTCGCTCAACCTGGTCTTCGCCAACCTGCTCGCAGCCGCCATCACGCCGGCCCAGGCCGGCGGGGAACCCGTGCGGATCCATGAGCTGTACAAGGCAGATGTCCCGCTTGGGGATGCAACCGCCATCGTGATCATGGAGCGGGTGCTGGACGGGATCATCCTTGCCGCCCTTGCCGCATTCTCGATGATCGTCCTCACCGACCAGTGGAACAGCCTCGGGACAGCCTCCGAGATCATGGTGTACGTGACCTGGATCTTTGTTGCCGGCTGCCTCTTCCTCTTCTACCTTGCCGTCCGCAGGCCGGATATGGTGAAGCGGGTAGTCCACTGGTGCACGGCCCTGCTGACAAAGACATGGGAGAGTTCCCGCGTTGAGGCACTGGTCACCCGGGCTGACAAGGAAATAGACAACTTCCAGGCTGCAACGGTCCGGTTTGTCCACACGGCAAAAGGCGGCCTTGCCTGGGGCCTCTTCTTCACGCTGCTCTACTGGGTCTCGGAGATTGTCACAGCGTCGCTCATCCTTGTCGGGCTGGGCCAGCCGCCGCTGATCCTGGAATCGTTTGTCATCCAGCTCATCCTCGCCATCCTGATGATGATCCCGCTCACCCCGGGCAGTTCGGGGGTCGCAGAGGTTGTGGCAACCTCGATGTATGCCCTCTTCATCCCGGCATCGATTGTCGGGGTCTTTGTGGTCATCTGGCGCGTGGTGCTCTATTACTTCAATATCGCCCTTGGCATCCTCTCCAGCATCATCATTGTACGCAGGGAGGCACGCAAGTGCAAGGAAGAGCGTGCCTGATTACCTGAACCCTTATTAATGAGAACGGTAATCACTGTGCACAGGTATGCCCCAGGTCAAGTGCGAAGTCAAGGGTGTCTTTGTTGCGATGAATGACGCCGCAACCGTGCCGCTCGTGGTCCTCTCGGACGGCACCGACCGGGTCCTGCCGATTTTCATCGGCATCTGGGAGGCGGTCTCCATCAACAGCGCCATGAACCACGAGCTGCTGCCCCGCCCGTTCACCCATGACCTCTTCATTGACCTCTGCGAAAAATGCAATATCACGCTCCGGTACCTCAAGATCGACAGCATCGAGGACGGGGTCTATTATGCCGAGATCGTCCTCTCCACAAACGGCCGCGATGAATTCCTTGACTGCCGGCCAAGTGACGGGATAGCGCTTGCCCTCCGCGGTAATGTCCCGATCTTTGTGGAAGACACTGTGCTTGCTTCGGCCGGGCAGAAGAGCGGCGACCTGCCGCAGATCGTGGACCTGGGATCGTTTCTGCAGAAGTGATCGCGCAGGGGACGGAGGAGCCCGGTTTTTGCGATCCGACTGGTCATCAGACCAAGAGGACGAGAAGAAACCGTAAGGTTTCTTCGAAATCCGACAGGTCATCAGACCATGAAGGTCGGCTTCGCCTCCCTTCAGGTCGTCGAGGTCTCTGACCTCTCCGATCCTGGAGGAAGAGAAGAACCCGTCAGGGTTCTTCGAACGAATAATCACAACTCAATTGATTTTTCAAAATCGATCCTTGATTGATCCGGATCAGAATTTCAATCGCGATCGCAGTTGCGATTGAAATTGAAAAATCAAAAGTCGATTAAAATTTTTTAAGCACGATCTGATTTTTCCGGAAAAATCACAACTCGCTTGTGAAAAGTTAAGCTGATCTGCAACGAAATCCAAAGACCCGGTCCGACGGAGCCCCCAAATAATCTACAGGTTTTCAATCAAGGTCTGCCAGAAAAATTTTATCCGGAAGTCGATTGAAATAAAAAAATCACAACGCGATTCATTTTAGAAAATCGGATCGTGATTGATCCGGATCAGAATTTCAATCGCGATCGTGATCGCGAATGAAAATAAAAAATCAAAAGTCGATTGAAAATATCTGCTCTGTAGAAATCATTTTTTTATCTGTTGACGTTCTCGGGGCTCCGCCCCGTCACTAGGGCACCCCCGGTTGCGATAACGACGTATTACCAGTTTTGGGAATATTATTCATGAATGAGTGATCCTCTCATTGAGGCCGC
>JAAZNH010000097.1 GCA_012798365.1 Methanomicrobiales archaeon
GGGGGTTCGGTTATGGTCACGGACGCGAAGGGCAATGCGCATACCGCCATCATCGGCCGCACCAAGATCGAGCGCCGGCCGCTCCTGCTCGTTGACGCGGTTGCGGGAAAGGCAAAGGTCAGCCTGATCCTCCAGAACGCTGAGACGATCCGGCTGGTGGGCGAGAAAGGCGAGGCGATCTCGGTCGTGCACCTCAAGATCGGCGACAAGGTCCTGGGCTCTGCGTTCGAAGGTGGCCGGCATTTCGGCATGGCCATCAAAGAGACGATCCGCGAGAAGTAATCATGATCGCAGGAATCATTGGCGGGACAGGCAGGATGGGCCGGCTCTTTGCACCGGTCTTTGAGCGGGCGGGCTGCGAGGTCCTCGTATCCGGCCGTTCGACAACCCTGACGGCTCGCGATATCGCACTGCAGGCAGACATTGTCATCGTCTCGGTCCCGATCCGCGACACGGTCCGGGTCATCAACGAGATCGCCCCGCTCCTCACCCGCGAGCAGCTGCTCTGCGACTTCACGTCGCTCAAGGTAAAACCGGTCGAGGCGATGCTGGCATCGAAGGCAAACGTGATCGGGCTCCACCCGATGTTCGGGCCGACTGTAAAGACCCTGAAGCACCAGACCATCATCGTCTGCCCGGCGCGGACGGATGAGAAGCATCTCCATGACCTGCTCGCGCTCTTCCGTGCAGAAGGCGCGGAGTGCACGATCACGACGCCCGAGCAGCACGATCGGACGGTCGCGGTGGTCCAGGGCCTCACGCACTTTGTCACGCTCTGCATGGCGGACTCGATCCGCAGGCTCGGCATTGATATCGAGAAGACGCAGGCGTTCACGAGCCCCGTGTACCAGATCGAGCTCTCGCTCGTGGGCCGGCTTCTCTCGCAGGACCCGGCGCTCTATGCCGACATCCTCCAGATGAACCCGTATGTGCCGGAAGTGATCGATGCCTGCCGGTCCTCAACCACAGATCTCGAAGAGATCGTAAAACAGCAGGACCCGGACCTCTTCCGGGTCTTCTTTGAGAAGAACAGCCGGCACCTCGGCCCGTACTGCAACGAAGGACAGAAAATGACCGATGCGCTCATCGAGTGCATGGTGGAACACGACAACACAGGTGGTTCATGAAGAAAACAAAACGGATGATCACGCTTGGCCCCGAAGGCACCTTCTCGCATGAGCTTGCCCTGAAGATGGGCTGCCGCGAACTGGAACTGGCACCCACCATTTACGGGATCATGGCCGCGGTTGCCCGCGGGGATGGCGACGGCATCGTGCCGATGGAGAACTCCGAGGCGGGAAGCGTTGGCGAAACGCTGGACGGCCTCTCAAAGTTCTCGCTCTACATTACAGCCGAGATGTACATGCCCATCCACCACAACCTGGCTTCGCTTGTCCCGCTGGACCAGATCAGGGTCATCTACGCCCATCCCCAGACGCACGAACAGTGCAGCGAGAAGATCGAGTCCTGGGGCATTCCGGTCATCCACACGAGCAGCAATGCGTCGAGTGCGCTGGAAGCAAAAAAGACACCCAACGCCGGCGCGATCCTCTCGTCATCAGCGGCGGCGCTGTACCACATCCCCATCATCGTTCCGGCAACCGAGAACAGCACCACCAATACCACGCGGTTTGTCCGGATCGCAAAGGAGCAGCAGCACGAGAAGAAGCCGGAGAAGTGCAGCATCGTAATCGACCCGAGCGTTGACCGGGCCGGGCTCCTCTACGACCTGCTTGGTGCATTTGCACGGCGGAAGATCAATCTCTCGCGGATCGAGTCCCGCCCCTCCAAGCGGGGGATCGGGAACTATGTCTTCTTCCTCGATTACACCTGGTCGCCTGCAACTGCCGAAGCAATGGAAGAGCTCAAAGCCATCACGACCGTCAAGGAACTGGGCTGCTACCGGAAGATTGAGGTGCCGTGATGCAGGTCACGCTCCAAAAGACCGGGCTGGTTGACCTCACCTTCACTGCCCCGCCGTCCAAGAGTTTCACGCACCGGGCTCTTATTGCGGCAGCACTTGCGCAGGGAAAGAGTACGATCTTCCGGCCGCTTGACGCAGAAGACACGAAGCTGACGGCCAAAGCCCTGCGGATGCTGGGCGCAAGGATTGAAGAGGAGAACCGCCGCCTCATTGTGACGGGCTGCAACGGGCTCCTCCCGAACCGGGAAGGCACCACGCTTGATCTCGACAATTCGGGAACGAGCCTCCGGCTCCTCACCACGCTTGCCCTGCTCTGCCGGCACCCGGTCATCCTTACCGGAAGCGCACGGATGCAGGAGCGGCCGATCGGCCCGCTTGCTGATGCGCTGCCGGCGCTCGGGGGTTCGGTGGAATTCCTGCAGAAGTCCGGCTACCCGCCGCTGAACGTGAGCGGGCAGCTGGCCGGGGGACCCGTGGTTATTGACGGATCGATGAGCAGCCAGTTCATCTCCTCCATCCTGATGGCAGCGCCGTATGCCCGGCAGGAAGTCTCCGTCACTATCCCAAAGCCGCCGGCATCGGCATCGTATCTTGACATCACCATCAGCGTGATGGAAGCATTCGGGGCAACCGTGAAACGGACCGGGTATGAGGCATTTGTCGTGAGCACGGCCGGGAAGTACAAGGGCCGGCGCTACACGATCGAAGGCGACTACTCATCCGCGTCCTACTTCTTTGCGATCGCGGCAGTCTGTGGCGGGAAAGTGACCGTGAAAAACCTCGTTCCCGGGTCCGTACAGGGCGACCGGCGGTTCCTGGACGCACTCGAGGCGATGGGCTGCACGGTTACCTGCGGAAAAGACGCGGTCACGGTCGAACGGACCGGAACCCTGAACGGGATCACGTTCGACATGGCCACGTCCCCGGACACCGTCCAGACGCTTGCCGTTGTTGCTGCAGTTGCACAAGGAACGACCACCATCACGGGAATAGGTCATTTAAAGTTCAAGGAAAGCGACCGTATCACCGGGACAGCCGACCGGCTCCGGTCGCTGGGCTGTGGTGTGGAGGTTGGCAGCGACTCCCTCACCATCAGCCCGGCTCCGCTGCATGGCGGCACCATTGAACCGGCAAACGATCACCGCACTGCGATGAGTTTTGCCGTGCTTGGTCTTTACACCGGGGGAATCACCATCGGGAACAGTGAATGCGTAAACAAATCATTCCCGGCATTCTGGGATTTGCTCAGAGAGAACAGGTTGCTGTTATGAAACGGATCGTTTTCTGCGGGTTCCGGGGCACCGGAAAAACGGATGTGGGCCGGATCGTAGCCGAGCGCCTCGGTCTCTCCTTCGCTGACTCGGACTCGCTCATCGAGAAAGAGACCGGCCGGTCGATTCCGGATATCTTCCATGAGGATGGCGAGGAGCGGTTCCGGGCCATTGAACGGGAGGTTATTGCAGGGCTCCCGAAAACCAATACGGTCATCAGCACCGGCGGGGGCGTTGTCATGGACCCGGCAAACATGGAGAACCTGCGCCGCGACAGCACGGTCTTTGTGCTGCATGCAGACCTCGATACCATTGAAGCCCGACTGACAAGAAAACCACGGCCCCCGCTCACAGGACTCCCGCTCCGCGAAGAAATTGCCGAGATGCTGGAACGACGCCGGGTGCACTACCAGGCAGCCGCGGATTTCTGCATCGACACCACCGAGACAACGCCCGAAGTTGCGGCAGCCCTCGTGCTCCAGACCCTCCAGCACGGGTCAATCCCCGGGCAGCACAAGAAGCCCTGTATGGCATTCTTCCGGACCGGACGGATCCCCTCGCGGTGCCTGGACCGGCTCGAGAAGATCCTGGGTGACACCCCGGATGATCCGCTCACGCGGCTGGTCGGCGTTACCGGGTACCCCTGCGCCCACAGCAAGGGCCCCTACCTCTTCAACGCCCTCTTTAAAAAATACGGGCTCGATTACCATTACACGTGGTTCGAGGACCCGGAGCTGGACGAGATCATGCAGGTTGCCCGGAACCTGGATGTCAAAGGCCTCTCGGTCACTATCCCGTTCAAGCAGGACGTCATCGGGTTCATCGATGAAATTGATGAACATGCTGCGCAGCAGATCGGCGCTGTCAACACGGTCATCTTCTCGTGCAACACGAGCCGGGGCTACAATACCGACTGGATTGGTGTACGCAAACCGCTGGTGGGCAAAAAAGGGTCGCGTGCGGTCCTTCTCGGGGCTGGCGGAGCTGCTGCCGGGGCTGCCTATGCCCTGGTCGATCTTGATATGGACGTGACAATCTTAAACCGGACACCTGCCAAGGCAAAGGAGCTGGCTGAGCGGTTCGGCTGCAAATGGGCGGAGTTCTCCGAGTTTGACAAGATACGGCCCGATGTCGTGGTGAACTCAACGCCGCTTGGCATGAAGCCGGACGACCGGCTCCCGATCGCAGCGGAGCACCTCAACAAGGAGATGACGGTCTTTGATCTTGTCTACACCCCGCCCGTGACGCCGCTCATCCAGGCGGCACGGGCAATCGGGTGCGAGACCATCACCGGGACCGAGATGTTTATCGGGCAGGCAAAAGAACAGTTTTACTTGTTCTTCGGCATCGATGTGCCGGCCGGGACCATCCGGGAGCTCTTACCATGAACACATTCGGGAATCATTTCAGGGTCACGACCTTTGGCGAGAGCCACGGGAAAGCGCTGGGCTGTGTTATTGACGGGTGCCCGGCCGGCATCCCGCTTTCTGAAAGCGACATCCAGCCGCTCCTGGACCGGCGGAAGCCCGGTACCTCGGCCCTCACCTCGCCCCGGGCAGAAGGCGACAGGGTCGAGATCCTTTCCGGAGTCTTTGAAGGAAAGACTACGGGAACGCCGATTGCGATGATCGTCCGGAACGAGGACAAGCAGTCAAAAGACTACGATGCCTTAAAAGAAGTGTTCCGGCCCGGCCACGGGGATTTCACCTACACCGAAAAGTACGGGATCCGCGACCACCGGGGCGGGGGCCGGAGCTCGGGGCGCGAGACCATCGGTCGTGTCGCGGCCGGCGCCCTTGCGATGAAATTTCTTGCCGGAAAAGGGATCACGGTTGCAGGCCGTATCGTCTCGGTCCATGGCAAAACCGCGCCTCACGAGATCGAGAAGGAGATCCTTGCTGCAAAAGAAGCCGGCGATTCCGTTGGCGGTATTGTCGAGATTATTGCACAAGGTGTGCCGGCGGGTCTGGGCGCCCCGGTCTTTGGCAAGCTGGA
>JAAZNH010000098.1 GCA_012798365.1 Methanomicrobiales archaeon
AGGAACATCAGCGTGTAGTCAATCGGGATACGCATCCGCTCCATGGTGTGCACGATATCCCGGGGCTGGGTGGAGATCACGAAGAGCTGGAAGACAAAGATCAGCACCATGAACCGGAGGGTGAGCACGATACCGAATTCGATTGCGCCAAGAGTAACCGGAATTAATCCGCCTACCAGGGGGATACCGGCCGGGACCAGGTAGCCCAGCGTCTCTCCGGTCGGCATCGTGATGATCGTGATGCCGATCAGGACTATGCTCATGATGCTGATGAGCCGGAACTGCTGCATCACTTCCGGGCCGAGGTTGGCAATGTACGCGGTTACGATGACAACCAGCACGAGGAGGAGCAGGAAGGGGATGTTCAGGGTCAGGATTGACATCAGCCCGAAGAGGATGATGAACGCGATCTTGGTTGCCGGGTGAAGATCGTGGAAGAGGCCCGGTTTCTGGACATAAGCTAGGATCTCGGCCATTACTGCACCCCCGCAACCCGCGTGTCCGAAATGATCCGGCCCTTCTCCATCCGGATAACCCGGTCTGCGCACTCGGTGGCAATATCCGGGTTATGCGTAATGATGACGATGGTATGGCCTTTTTCCTGGAGCCGTTTTAAGGTCTCCATGACCAGCCGTGCCTCGTTGCCGTCAAGACCGGTGGTCGGTTCATCCAGGACAATGATCTCCGGCTTCATCGCGATCACACACGCGATGGCAAGCCGCTGACGCTCCCCGCGGGAGAGCCAGCGAGGGTAGAGATCTTTTGTGGCAAGAAGGCCGACCTCGTCAAGCGCCCGGTCGATCGTTTCAGCACCATCGGTAATGCCCAGGTTGTGCAGGCCGAACGCAACTTCCTCGCCAACGGTATCGGCAAAGAACATGTGGTCCGGGTTCTGGAAGACAAGCCCGACATGATGTGCAAGGTCTGCTATCGAACAGGTCCTGGTGTTCCGGCCGCGGATCACCGCGTCACCGGAGGTTGGCGTGAGCAGGCCGTTGAACTGCTTGACAAGCGTGGTCTTGCCGGACCCGTTCTCGCCCACGATGGCGACAAACTCCCCGCGGTAAAGGGTGCAGGTGATCGATTCCAGCGCACGGATATCGCCATACGAGAACGAGAGATCGCGGATCTCAACCACCGGCTCGCGCCGGGAGGAGGCTGTAACCGGGGTGCGGATCCCGGAGAAATCAGCAGTCACGATCCTGCGGATCCGTTCATCCTTCAATACTTCTTCCGGGACTCCGGATGCGCTGATCCTGCCTTCTTCCATCACCACAAGTTCATCGACAATACCGGCAAAATGGCGGTACTTGTGTTCGACAAGGAGGATGGTCTTTCCCTGGCTCTTGAGATCCTTAAGGATGGCAGCAATCCGTTTTGTTGCATGCTCATCAAGCTCGGAAGTCGGTTCATCAAGGATGAGAAGATCATTACCCAGCGCAAGCGTTGCTGCAAGGGCAACCCGCTGCTTCTGGCCGCCGGACAGATTATGGGGCGACCGGTGTTTCAGCTCGGTTAAGTAGGTTGTCTGCATGATCGCAGCAAACCGATCCTCGATCTCCGGCACACTGAGCCCGCGGTGCTCAAGAGCCGAGATGATCTCCTCTTCAACGGTCGTGAAGATCATCTGGGCTTCGGCATCGTCAAAGACAATACCCAGTTTCTGGGAGATATCCGAAAGGCTCGCATAGCTGGCGATGTCTTTTTTGTCAAGCGTTACGCGGCCTTCCTTTTTTCCGCCATACTCGTGGTGGAGGATACCGGCTGCCGCAAGGCAGAGCGTGGTCTTCCCGGCACCGGAGGGCCCGGTGATCATGACGCACCTGCCGCGGGGCAGGGAAAAGGATAGGTGGTGCAGGGCCTCCTGCACCGTATGGGGATAGGTGTAACTGATATTCTCGAGCTCGATCATTCCTGTCCTCGTGACAATACCCGGTTAGCAGGTATGTAGAGGATTTGGACGATAACGGCATTAAATATCGCAGTTATGACTACGATCGGAACAAAGACCACAATGAAGCCCTCCACCGTGGAGTACTTCTCTAAGATCTTGGGTGCAACGGCAACAAGCGCGATAGCGGCAAACGTGAACCCACTTGCAAGCGTGACAAGGAACGTAGTTGCCGTTGGCGCCAG
>JAAZNH010000099.1 GCA_012798365.1 Methanomicrobiales archaeon
CAGCTCCTGCGCATCGAGGAGGAGCTGGGCAGCGGGACCGCATTTGCCGGGCGCAAGGCGTTCATCCGGTAACCCGGGCCGCACGGGCCACCTCCCTGCAGAATGCGACGGGGTTTTCCCCCTTCAGCAGGGATTTCAAAGATCCCGCGTTTGCGGAAAACAAAGGGCGCGGACGGATGCAGCCCGTAACCCGGGCTGGACGGGGTGCGTTCCGCTGACACGAGAAAACCGGTCTTGGGCAGGGGGAAGAATCAGTTTTCGATCCGGCCGGGCATCTCACGCACATGCAGATAGGCGGGAATGCCCGGCTTTTCGGGGAGCTCCGGGTATATCCATACCTTCATCATGCCGGGCACCATTGATATACACCTCGGAGATGTTTGCATTAATAATCACGTAAAAAAACCAGGTACTTCAGATGGCACGCCCCAGTTCAACCCAGACGGGACACCGGTTGTCCGTGTGCGGCTGCCCAAAAAGAAACTCAATGAACAGTTCGCGATGGCGGACCTGATGATGGGGGCAAATCATATCCGGGTGCGGTGCTATGATGGCATCGAGCGGATGGGCAGGATCAAGGGCAAGATCAAGAAGCGCGCCTGGATTCGCGAAGGCGATGTCCTGATTGTCGTGCCCTGGAGTTTCCAGGACACCAAGTGTGATATCCTCTACCGCTACCTTCCTCCGCAGGCCGACTGGCTCCGGAAGAATAATTATCTCTAACCTTTTTTTGGAATTTCCCCGTTGCCCGACAGCCCTGCCGCGAGCCACGGCAATCATCGGCCGGGGACAAAAGAGTCCTGGTACCTGCACTAACCCAGGCACACGGCAAGGATCCCGGCGATAACCAGGATCCCAAGAATGACTGCCAGGAACCGGAACCAGAAGGTTTCTGCCATGGGCACGATCTCGGTCAGGTCCCAGGGACGGGAATCATTGATGTCCGGGGTTTTCCCAACCGGGAACCACCAGGGAGTCATGCTGCACAACCATGCTGTCGTCGCCGGCAACCATGTTTGCTCAGTACCGGGACCGGAAGAAGGGAGGAGGGTTTCCGGATGGATCGCCATATCAGGATCATGGTGGGTGATGCAATGGTGCGGGAGATGATCATGCTATGTATTGTGCTGGTCCGGCCGTTCCCCGTGGTGACGGGGGCAGCGCAAGAGCATGGGGGATCGGGCCGGCTGCAGAGGGGATGAAGGCCGGTACCATGCATCATTCTATCAGCCCGGAGCGCTAATAGATACTTACAGACGCTGTTTTGCCACCCCGGTCAAGAGCCAGGATATTTAATTCCTGCCCGGAACTCCCTGCAAGGCTTGTGATCGCCGCCCGGTATTTCCCCGGCAGAACAACCAGAAGAGAAGACTATCACCAGTATCCTGACAATGAGATCCGCAAAAAATTATCCTGAAGTCAGGGGCACCCGGACCGGGTATATGATCCGGTACACCTGCCCTCAATGCATCCTCGAGAACGTAATTGTGAATAACTCCCCCAAAGACCATTTCAAAGGGGAACGGACAGTTTCCTGCCGGAGCTGCCGGACCCGCATAACAGTGCTGACGCCGAAGTACGGTGCCTGAGCGGGACACGGGGCTTTGAACCCCCTTATCGGTGACCGGCAGAGCACATTCCTGACGGTCGCACAACAAAGATGCGGGTGACGCGGGCTGCAAAAAAAACACTTCGCGCCTAGTGGTCCCCGTGCCGGCCCACCTGCACGTTCTGCACGGTTACAAGGCCGTTTTTGACGAGTGCCTCAACCTCGGGCACGATGGCGAGGATCTTCTCTTCGGTATCCACGACATCGATGACCACCGGCAGGTCAAGCGAGAGCTGGAGCACATCCACGGTCCGGATCTTGTAGTCATGGCCGTACCCCATCATCCCCCGGAAGACCGTGCAGCCGGGAAAGCCGCGTTCCTTGAAAAAATCCACGAGGTAGCGGTAGCCGGGTCTCTCCCCGATCCGCACCGATTCCACAAGATAAATCCGCAGCAGCATTCCGTCTTGTAACATACTTACACCATCCCCTGTATGAGAAGATATCCGAGTCCCACGCCCGCAAGGCTCCCGGCGATGTTTATGAGGATGTTGGTAATCCCCGTATAATAATCCCGATCCTCCAGCATCCGGAACGTCTCAAAGCAGAACGTCGAGAAGGTCGTGAAGCCGCCCAGGAGGCCAATGCCGAGGAAGAGGGAGAGGTCACCTGCAGCCGGCAGGAAGATGAGAAGCGAACACGCAGAACTCCCGAGGATATTCACGAGCGCCGTCCCGGCCGGGATCCCCCGGACCGGCTGCAGTTTCGAGCATTCGAACCGGAGGACGGAGCCAAGAGCGCCCCCGAGTCCCACGAGCAGGACCGGCTCCATTTATGTCCACCTCTTGAACGTGATCACGTACCGGCCATACCAGACCGCAATGAGGCCGAAGAACAGGTTTGCACCAAGGATAAGGAGACCGGCAGCCGGGCCGGCCGAGAAGCTCTCAAGGGCAAGCGCCGAGAAGGTGGTAAATGCCCCGAGAAATCCTGTCCCGAAAAAGATGCGGGACTCGCGGCTGTAGGACCCGATATAGATCGACTCATACATGAAGACCCCGAGAAAGAAGCAGCCGGTGAGGTTCACCACGAACGTCCCGGCCGGCGCAGGCACCTGCAGGTCGATCATCCAGCGCACGATTGCGCCAAGAAAGCCCCCGGCGGCGACAATGCAATACGAGCGGAGATCGGGTGTCATGGGAGACAAGGCAGGAGCGAAGACCGGCCCTGTTCCTGTACAATAGGAACGACGGATAAAAAAACCGCAGGGTCTGGCGGGCGCCATCCGCCGTAGGAACGGGCATGGTCACCGGGAATCGGGGGGCAAACCGGCCGCTCGCGTTATCCTTATCCCCGTTCATCAACCACAGTTGAGTAGTACAGGAGCGATCCCGCTCCAGGATGAATGGTGGATCCATGGACTACGGCGACATGATGGGCGATGCATGGGGATATGCAAAAGACTGTACACTACACAACCCGGTACGCTGGATCCAGCTGGTCATCGGTGTGCTGCTGCTCGGCATCCCGTTCCACGGGTACCTGGTGCGGGTGTACCGCGGCACTACACCGGCGCCGGAGGTGAACAGGTGGGCCCGGCTCTGCATTGACGGGTGTTACGTCCTCCTCATCACGGTTGTCTACCTCCTCCCGCTTATCGTGGCGATGCTCGTGATCTTTGCCCTGGTGGTCTTCCTTGCGCTCATCTCCCCGGGGGGCGAGCTCGGGATTGCGGGAGGTATTCTTGGTGCGGCGTTCAACCTGCTCACCTTCTTTGTGCAGGTCATCGCCCTGGTGGTTCTCCCGGCAGCAACCCTCCGGTATGCCCGGACCGGGATCTTTTCTGAGGCATTCAATATCCCGGAGCTGGGAGCCACCATCGGCAGGATCGGGTGGATTGCATATCTTGTCGCGGTTGTCCTCCTTGCGCTTCTCATCGGCATCCCGGTCATGCTGCTCCTTTTCATCGCCATGTTCCTCGCCATGGCCGCATTCATGATGCCGGCCTCCGGGATCGCGGTACTTGCCATCCTCGGGGTCCTGGCACTCCTTGCCCTCCTGGCGATTCCGCTCATGGGCACCTTCTCTGCACGGTACCTGGCCCGGGTGTTTGATGCGGCCGGAGACAATCCGGTTACGCCGGCCGGGCAGACCGGGAATGCAATAAACGGCTCCTGAAAAATGTCCGGTCAGTGACGGGCTTCCCCACCGAAGAAATCGAAGGAGCCGGAAAAGATCCCGCGCATATGCACGTCAAAGAAAAAGAATGTGCATTTCTCCATTTTCCTCTCATTTTCAAGGTTCGACTCATTTCTCCAGTCCCAACTCTTTTCCCGTCTCAACTCTTTTCCCCGTTGTTATCGCCTTTCTTTGGTCTCATCTCATTTCCCCGGTCTCGTCGCGTTTCTCCAATCTCATCTCTGGTAAGATTCGACAAACCCGAAAGCGGCACTCAATGCAGTAACCATCACTCTCCAGAAAAAAGGAAAACAGGCCGGGAAAAATCACGCTGCCGCAGCGAGCGTCTGCATAATCATCGACGCAGTCTTTACCTCTGCATCGCTTGACCCGGGCCGGGCTGCATACCAGGCCGCGTAGTAGTGCGACGGGCCGGCAATGAGATAGCAGTCAGCGGCCTGTTCTTTTCCGGCAACCGTGACTACAAAGGTTGCGTGCCGGGCGGGGTTGCCGTTGATGAGGTAATACCGCATGTCCTCCTCAACCCGGGTAATGGTCATGTCAATGCCGGTGAACTGTGCGGACCCGGCACCAATAATAAAAGCCCGGTACCGGTCATCGGGGATCGGGGATGCAGGAATGGCATCCGGCTCGTAAGCGAGGCCGTAGACCATGATGCAGCCGGTGGTATCCGGCGAGCAGACAAAGACGAACCGGTCCATGGCCCGCGAGAGGTCCATCGTGGTCTTATCGGCAAGCGTAGTCTTTGTCACCGACATGATGTCCCACTCGGCCGGCTTGTGGAGGGTGAACCCGGTCTCGGTATTGGTATAGGGGATCCAGCCGGGCTCCCCTTCGGATGCGATCACGATGGGGGCGGACGGGGATGACCCGGGCGGGCTGCCGATGCAGCCGGCGGCAGCAAGAAAGCATACGAGAACGAGCAGGACAAGGAACGGTTTCACGATGGAAAGGTGAGAGGTGCCGGGATAAATGGATTGTTACCCGTGATCCGAACCGGAGTGAGGGGAGGAAATGAGGGCGGGCAGGTGCCTGCGGGTATCAGGGTTTTTCTTCACCGTACGTGCCCTCATAGGAAGGTTTCAGGAGAATCCGGGTCCCCTCCATCCAGAGGTCCTTGATCTCGTTCTGGTACATCCAGACCATCTCGTACGTCTGGAGACCGGAGTAGAGGGCAACCAGAAGAAGAGCAAGCGTGTGCGGGTCGGCCTGCGTCTGGATGAAATGCTTCTTCTTACTCCAAATAAGGTCTTCAAACGGAACGACAAGGCCGGCGTAGAAAGCCGGTTAACCGTCTCGGGTCATGCGAAGCGGATGGCACTCCTTCTTATCGATTGACTTTCAACCGGAACGTAAGGAGATGGGCGCACTGAGGCAAAACCAGACATTCCGGTGGCAGATGAACACGGACGGGCCGGAGACGTACGAAAAGTACATCGTCCCGGTCTGGATGGCGGATCTCGTGCCGGATCTTCTCGCGGCCGGGGACGTGGACCCGGGAAAGCGGGTGCTGGATGCTGCCTGCGGTACGGGCATCGTGGCACGGAACGTTGCGAATCGGGTGAAACCGGGCGGCAGGATCGCCGCACTGGATGCAAACGAGGGCATGCTCCGGGTAGCCCGCCGGTGCGCCACGGAAGCGGGTGCAGAAGGGATTGAGTGGTTCTCCGGCGACATAACGCGGATGCCGTTTTCTGACGGGGAATTCGATAGTGTCCTC
The DNA here is from genome assembly GCA_012798365.1 of Methanomicrobiales archaeon. Lineage (GTDB taxonomy): Archaea > Halobacteriota > Methanomicrobia > Methanomicrobiales > Methanospirillaceae > Methanoregula. The sequence continues at coordinate 5,469 of JAAZNH010000099.1, forward strand.
TGCCAGCAGGCCCTCCAGTTCTTCCCGGACAAAGCCGGCGCCCTGCGGGAGATGAAACGGGCCCTTGTACCGGGCGGACGGCTGGCCCTCAGTGTCTGGGGCCGGGCAGAGATGAGCCCGCACGTGCCGGTCATCTGCGAGGTCTTCACCAAATACTTTGGCGAAGAGTCGACAACGATCTTCCGGGTAGCCTGTTCGCTCTGCAACAAGGAGCTGCTGCACGCCCTTGTGCAGGATGCGGGATTCTCCCTCATCCGGATCCGGGAAGGAATAACGATCGCCCGGCACCCGTGTCTTGCGGAACTGTTGCCGGCCTACTTTGCAGGATTTCCGGTTGCTGCACGGATCGATGCACTCCCGGAGGAGAGACGCAACCAGCTGTTCCGGGACATCATGGCCGGTCTTGAAGATTATACGGAGAACGGGACGCTTGCCGTGCCAACGGAGCATATCGTTCTCACGGCGGAGAACGGATAGGCTGACCCTGG
>JAAZNH010000100.1 GCA_012798365.1 Methanomicrobiales archaeon
GAGTTATCAGAGCCTGAAGATTCTCCGGGGATTTTCCTGTGCCACTTTTTTTGCCACATCCTGCGGAAGCTGGGAGAGGACCGTTGTGTGGTCTTTTACATACCGGATCTCATCCGGTCGTATCCCCAGTTTCACATCAGTGCCGATGATGAACCGGTCCGGGTAATCGGTGATGAGCTGTTTCCATGGCTCGGACAGAGTTACGCCGTCTTTTTTCAGGATCCCGCCCGGCCCCTGCTTCTCACCTGTCCTCACCTTGATGCTCGTGTACAGGTTCTTGTGGGCAGCGAGCAGCGGCCGGAGGGTATCGGGGGACATGTTCTGGGTATGGTCCCCGGCATGATCCCAGATGATGATGGCATCCGGGTTGTGGTCGAGAAGGCGTTCCAGTGCCGTAATGTCGGTATCACCGGCCTGGAGGTGGATGTCAAGCGGCACCCGGTATTTTGCTGCGGCATCGCTCATGATGAACAGCCACGGGTGATCGGCCGGTACCGTGATGTCATAGGTTGCCGGCATGCCGGGTGGGGGCAGGTGCCGCAGGCCGATCTCTCCGATTCCCTGGTAGTTTCCCGATGCAAGCGCCTGATCGAGAAGATCCGAGAACTTCTTCTGCTCTTCATGAGTGTACGCATTGCTTTTTGCAGCCTTGTAGAGCATGACTCCTGCTTCCCCACTGAACAGGACCGAGAACCGGTCAGGGTATTTTGTCCGCGCATCCGGGATCCCATAGGATGACGGCTGGGCACCGGAGATCCACATGTCCCCGGGGGGTTCCATGATGATCATCCGGCTGATATTATTCCGGTCCATCAGCTGGATGACCTGGTCAAAGGACATGGATGACGGGCGGATATGGGCATGGGTATCGATAAACATGCCCGGCGGGGGTGTTGGTATGGCGGAAGTCACCAGCGTTGTGCTGGTGACCGGGGATGTAAGTAGTGGTGAGGGCGTGGCAGGCGGAACACCTATTGTGCTGACCGCGGGTGCCGGAGGTGCCGGGATCGTGTCCGTGCCCTGCTGTACACATCCGCAACCAAGAATGATTACTCCAAGGAACATGAGAATAGCAAACACCGGCCTCATGATCCACCCAGTGCTGCGGCATGGATGATAATTCCTCTGGTTACCCGGGAAAGTCCCGGCAGGATCCGGAGTTATCGTTTCAGCAGGCAGGCGTTGACGGAATCCTGCGACTCAGAACAGGCCTGCGGTAACACATCAATTTCCATGCCTGCGATCTTTTCGTATATCCTGCGCTGTTTGATGATAGGCCAGAGCTGGTAGAGGTGGACCGTCACCGGCTCCCACATCGCAACCCATCCGGCAACCTCAAGGGCCTTGGCAACCAGCAGGGCCGGAAGGGAGTCCGGAAAATGATCGGCAACGGCATGGCTTGCCAGTGTTGCGATTGCAAGAAAGACCAGGCCCACAATGATGGTGAATTTCCCGTACCGTGAACGTTCCTTGTAAAGCTGGTTCTGCATCAGGGCACGGTACTGGAAATGGTTCCGGATCGCTTCAGGGATCTTCTGGGCCTGGGCGGAATTCCGTATATCTTCAGGCAGGTAGATGATGATATGGAACTCCGTTTCCCGTGAAAAATCGTCCACGATATCGACAATGTACCGTTCGGCTTCCGGGTCGAGCTCTTTTTTGTGGAACGGGGAAGGATCGAAACTATGGAAGAGCTGGTCCACGGAAGATAAGGTCAGTTCGATGAGGATACGGCCATTCTCTTTGCGGTACACTGAGTCAATTGAATACATACGGAGATCCCAAATTCAGCCGCTACTTTACTGGTTGCCCATGATCAGACAAAAGAGTTCGGTATCCAGCCTTTCCCGCTGGGTTTTTTTTGGAGGAGTATCCCCCTCCCCGGCCTGAACGATACCAGCCTCAGCACTTCCCGTCAAATACCCTGCCCAGCAGAAACGGTATTTATCGCCTTGCAGGATAACACATCCGTATGCAGATTGCGGTTATTGGCGCAGCAGATTGCACTGAGACGGAGTACGAAACCGCCCGGCTGGTGGGCCGGCGGATTGCGGAGCACAACGCAATACTGGTCTGCGGCGGGATGGGCGGGGTGATGGAAGCGGCATGCCAGGGTGCCCGGGAGGCCGGGGGCCGCACGGTCGGGATTGTACCGGACCTTGGCAACGGGAACCCGTATCTTGATGTCGTAATCCGGACCGGTCTTGGCCATGCAAGGAATATGCTTGTTGTCCAATCCGCAGATGTAGTGATCGCAATCGCGGGAAGCCACGGGACTCTCTGCGAAATTGCCATTGCTCTCAAGC
>JAAZNH010000101.1 GCA_012798365.1 Methanomicrobiales archaeon
AGCGTGACCGAGATACCAGAAAACTCCTGCGTGCCGTGCGCAAGCGGGATAACCTGGTAGCTGCAGTTATAGGTGGAAATGCCGGGCTCCTGGCTGAGCATGATCCGGGTGCTGCCATCAATCAGCGATGCGTTCTGCGGGAGCAGGTCCTCGACCCGAACCTCCAGCCGCGGGGTGCCCGCTGCGGTGAATGTTGTGGCTACCCGGAATGCCGTGCCTTTCCGGACCGGGTTCCTTGCGGGAGTCCGCTCAACGGAGATGGATGCAACTACCTGCCGCATGCGGTAGTCGAAGAGAAGATACTGGCCGGTAAGGGCAACAACAACCAGGCTCCCGGCAAGGAGGACTGCCATGTTGTCCAGGATAAGCGCACTGGAAAGGAGCATGAATCCGACCAGGCACAGGCCCTGGGTGCACCGGCGCAGCAGCAAAACTCAGAGCACCTCGACTTTGCTGAGGATCTCGTCCATGACCTGTTCCCGTGTCAGCCCTTCGATCTCCGCATCCCGTGAAAGGATGAGGCGATGGGCGAGGGCTGCGTGGGCGATAGTCTTGACATCATCCGGAATAACGTACGTCCGGTTGTTCAGTGCCGCGAGCGTCTTGCACCCGCTTACGAGCGAAAGCGATGCACGGGACGACACGCCAAGCTCAATGTCCGGGTGCGTACGGGTTGCCACGATCAGGTCGCGGATATAGTGGAGGACCGGGTCTTCGATGATGATCTGCCGGACCACCTGGATGTAATGCTTGATGAGGTGCGGTGAGAGGAGGGGGGTGAGTGAGCGGGAGAAGGTTTCCCAGTTGAGCTGGCCGGTATGGGCCCGCCGGATGATATTGAGTTCATCTTCCGCGCTTAAGTAGTCGGAGCGGATGTTGAACATGAACCGGTCGCGCTGCACTTCAATGAGCGGGAAGGTGCCCTCGAATTCGTGGGGGTTCTGGGTGGCAATAACAAAGAAGGGTGAGTGCATCGGGAGAGTGATGCCATCGAGCGTGACCTGCCGCTCGCTCATGGCCTCGATGAATGCACTCTGGGACTTGGGGTTGATACGGTTGATTTCATCGACAAGGAGGAAGTTGGTGAAGACCGGGCCTTTTCGTAAGATGAACTCTTTTTTGTTCGTATCATAGATGCGGACACCCAGCATGTCGGCAGGCTGGGTATCGATTGCACCCTGGATACGGTTGAAACTGCAACCGGTGATGAGGGCTATCGATTTTGCAATGGTGGTCTTGCCGGTGCCCGGGACACCTTCGACAAGGATGTGCCCCTCATTCAGGAGAGCGATGAGGATAAGGTCAATGATCTCGTGGTTTCCGACAATGAACTCATTCATCCGCTCATTGATGGCAGCGGACAGCCGTGCAAGTTCGGTGACCTCTTTTTTCAGGTCCTGCGGTGAGAGAGGCGCGAGATCCGAAGCCTCCTGTTTTGGCTGCGGGGGCACCTCGCTTCCTGCGGAAAACCCGGAAGAACTGTCCGGGAAGATCTTCTTTGTGTCAAAGCCGGATATCCGGCCCATGCCGGGCACCGGTTTATTTGTGTTGTTGAATTCCATCCTTCCACCTCAGATTGCCTTCTTTTTCCATGCCCATGCCGTTCCAAGCAGCAGGGCTCCGATGATAATCAGCTCAATACTAATTGTGTTTCGTAGTACATGAAGAATCCCGCTGAACCCGTTTGCATCTGCTGAACGGGAGTTCATCTGGTCGATGAGGAGCGGACCTTTGGGGCTTGCAAAGGTTTTGAGGAACTCCCGGTTGTTGGCGTTTTCTGCCTGCGAGTACATCGAGTTGATGAAGATACTGGGATCGGAGAGGACAATGATCCGCCCGCTTCCGACCGTCTCCGTTGTCATGACCGGGAACGTTCCCATGCCCTCGCCCAGGTTCAGCCGCTTGTCACCGTTGAGATCGACCCAGCTCATGACCGATGAGAGCATCAGGGACGACCCGCCTTCCAGCGGGGCGGGGCGGTTGAGGGCAAGCGAGACCGGGAGGGGGACCGGCCCGTCTTCGGTTGCCCGGTACACGATGACAGAATACGGGTCCGGGTAGGCCCGGTCAAGGCTTGAGAGGTTGCCGGGCAGGATCGTGATACGGCTGCCGATACCGGCAAGAATTGCATTGCCGGTCCCGAAATCATCGGCAAGGAAGATGGTGTTGCCGTCTTTGAGAAACGCGGAGTATGCAGCCAGCTCTTCCGTGGTCGGGGCGCGGTGGGGTGCAATGATGAGGAGCGTGGTGTTGCCGGGATAGCCGGCCAGCTCCCCGGGCTTCCGTATATCGATGGTCTGGTGCCGGTCCAGGTCAAAGAAGAAGGACGATGTCCCGTTCCACCCGGCATTGTACCGGGAAAATTCCATGTTGTTTGCTGACAGGTGGACCACCAGCAGAAATACGCTTGCGCAAATGACAATGCCGGCGATCCAGGTTACCGCTCTAATGATGTTCACCTTCCATAAGATCCTCTGCTGAATTCATTGCTGTTTCAAAGACGGTCTGGTCTTTTACCGAGACCTGCCCGCCATACCGCACGCGTTCATAGATGGCGATGAACCGGGCAAATGCACTGCAGTACGGTTTTCCCCGGCAGGTTCTTGCCATCTCCCGGGCCGTGAGGGACCGGTAGCGTTTTACCCGCATGTCCCGGGCAAGGCGCAGGGCCAGGTGTTCATACGCTTTCCGGGATGCCGCGGTCAGGCCCTGCTCCCGCAGGAGACGGGCATATCCCGCCCCAAGCGTCTCGTTCTTATCCTCGAGCAGATCCTCAAGCGTGCCCGGGGAGTCCTCATCATCCGGGCTGGTTCCCGGAATGTCCGCGGGATCCGGTGCGGGCAGCACCTTATTGGTCATCCTCCGGAGGTACCAGCGGGCTGCGGCTGCCGATAAAAGGAGGATAATCGCGCTTATGATGATGATGAGAATGAGCCCGTAATCCGGTTCATAGCCGGGCGTGAGCGAGACATCCACGCTCACGGTCTTACTTTCCGAGGGATTGATCGGGTATCCGGAACCGGAGAATTTTGCAACAATGGTATGCCGGCCGGGGGGGAGTTCGATCTCCTTGATAAACTCTCCCCGGGCATCGGTCTTTGTCACGAGCACATGAGAATCATCCCAGAGAATTTCCACGGACGCGGACCGGACCGGGTAATTTGCCATCACGGAACCGGAGCAGTTCACGAGGCCGGACGTGTCCGGCTTTGAAACATTCAGGAATGTGGCCGAGTCAACCGCCGTTACGGTCAGGGTCCGGTTAACGGACCGGGACGTGGGTGAACGGGCATACACCGTATGGGCCCCGGCTTTTGTCCGCTCGATCGGGATTTTGGCATTGTAATACCCGAAGTTGTCGGTCTGCACGGTGGCAAGCGGGAGGTCGTCCATGTACAGGACAATGGGGACCTTGTTCGCCCGGAGGGTGGTGTTGCCCCTGAGGGTTAAGGAGATCCCCATATACTCGATAACATCCCGGTACTCCCCGGTCTCCGGGCGGAGGAAGAGGGAGACGCGCTCGTCACCGGGAATAAGGACCGTGTCCCGGACCACGACGGGTGTTGCTGCCGGGTTTTCAATGGTCCGGACAATCTCGTCAACTGCGGCAGAGCTCTCTTCGTTCCTGGTGGTGTTGAGGCCGATCTTTTTTGCCGATTGTGTCACTTTCTCGGTAGCGTTCCGGTACTGGGTGTTGAGCCCTTTTACTTTCTTACGGATCTCTTCGCCCCGCAGCCGTACCGTTGTCGCCATGTCCTGGTTATTCTCGCTGTGGTACTGGATCTCCATGAGCTGGAGGGATTCAAGCGTCACCGAGGTATTCATCAGGGATTCAAGGATCTCGCGCTGCAGTGCGGAATTCCGCTCGATCTCGGCAATCTCGCTCTCGTTCATGTCGAGTTTCACGATGAGGTTTTTGATGGATCCCCGGCTTTTCTGGAACCGTTCCAGGTCGCGGCGTGCCTGCTCGATATCATGAATCTGGATGGAGAGCGAGATGGGGCCGGAGAAGTCAATAAAATCCTGGACATCCGGCAGGACATCAGAGGTGCTGTTCAGCCCCTGGTCTTTGAGGGCTTCTGCGTTTATGTGAAACGGGGAGGGAAACAGGTCCTTTTCCAGGCTGTATAGGAGCGGGCTGTGGATGGACCCGGCAAGGGCAGCAAGAATTCCCACAAAGAAGACGGCAACAATCACGTACCGGCGTTTCACGTTCATCGCCCGAGAATCTCCAGAACTTTACCAATGACAATTGCACCGAAGATGAGGATCCCGCAGGCAACAACATATTTCAGGTACCGCATATAGGGCGGCAGGGAAAACCGGGTGTCCATCAGCTCCACGATAACCAGGAGACCGATGAGCCAGAGGACAAAGAAGATCTCAAGGTCAACACGGCTGGCAAGGAGCATGAACAGGCTGATAATGATGAGCCAGACCGTGATGACAAGGGCGGCGAGATTCTTCTTCTTCATGTGCGTTCCGTCACTACCATTGGATTTTTGGCTATAGGTAATTTTCTTTTTATAGCAGCGGCAGGATAAGCCGGGACCGTCGCCCGGGCGGGATCCTTCTGCTGCTCCTCATGCCCATTTACTAGCGTGTCCGACCCGGTCCCCGGATTATGGTACCCGGGCCTGAAACACGCCCCATGATTCCTGGTGCCGTGTCCGGCCCGGAAGCCGGAACGTGTTCAACTCCCGGCAGATTATCTACGTGTTCAACTCCCGGCAGATTATATTCCTGAACTCCTCACGGTCTCCATACGGGAGCGGCCGGGGGTCGGCCGGCACAGGGAAACCTTATCTCCCCTTCGTTTAAATCATGTATACGAGTGAGGAATACCCGATGCAATACCCTGTTTACGGATGTGCCGTCCTTATCCTGCTGGCTGCCATCATTGCCTGCCCGGCCCAGGCATTCACGGCAAAGACGCTGGATATCACCATCCAGGATTCGTCAGATGCAGTCATCACGTTCAGCTACGAGCTCTCGTGGCTTGAACAGGCCGCGGTCTTTTCCAAGATCGCTGATCCGGCCAACGAACTTGCCCGTGCCCTGCGCACGCAGTTCAACCGCGATGTTGACGTGATCTCGGTTACCGGGAATTCAGCACAGTTCCGGGTGAAGGACTTTGCAACCCGTAAGGAGAACGCCGGCACCGTCACCCTGATCGCCCCGTCGCTCTCGTTCAAGAATGCCGAGAAAGCCCTGCAACGGTACTGGTTTGCCCGGCTCATCAACCCGGACTTTTCCCCGGATGTGACCCGGGTCAGTTTCCCGGACGGGTATAATGAGGAGTTCTACAACCTGGAAACGATCCCCTCTGTCCGTCACACAATAAATACCTGAATTAATTTTTGAATAATTATCCCCGGAGTAAACTCCGGATTTTTCGTTTTTCAGCTCTGTTGAAACCCACAAAAGAGATGATGGGGGCTGATGCCCCCAAACATTTCGAAGAAAACTGCTGCTTTCTTCTCACATCTCATCCTTTCTGGCTTCGATGCCCAGGAACGAGCCCTTCCGCCGATTCGAAGAACCAGATGGTTCTTCTCGCATCTCATTCCTGCGGAATTCGATTCCCCATAGGGCGAGTCGAAGTTTTACTTCTCCACAGCCTGCGGCTGTCCCCGCGGCGGCTTCAATAAACGGATTACTTTGTTTTGGTTTTTCTTTATTCCGGGAATACGGTGTAATTGCAATAGTTCGTGACTGAGTAACCGGGAAAATTCGTCGCACCATAAAGTGTCTTTGAAGAAAAAAATGAATTCCTCCAGGGCTACACGGAACACGTCCGCAGTGTGAAAAATCATTTCTCCAGTTCAGAAAAATCAACACTTGAGTTATCTTAAAAGACCCCCGTGAAAAACCCAATTCTCTTTTTC
>JAAZNH010000102.1 GCA_012798365.1 Methanomicrobiales archaeon
CTTCAAACGGTAATAAATTGAATAGGCAAGAGAACCCGGCGGCAACCTTCAGCCGCCCTTCTGGATTTGGCTTCTGGAGTACTGCCATAATTGCCGGTTTTCACTCGCAGAATCAATCAAAGATGCACAGATCCGGCGCGGGGTCCCACTGGCGTGTCCGATGAAGGGCGTCCACGTTCCTGTCATGGACATAATTCCCATTACCGAAGGGACACACCCGGTCGCGTGAACGCTAGCAGGCGCACACCAGTCACCTGCCGAAAGTTAGCTCCCTGACCGGTAGCATGTAACACCGCAGTTTCATCCACGACCCGTGACCCGGCGATTATCGTGGCACCGTGATCGAACATCACCGCAGAAAGGGGCGTGCTGGGCCCGAGGATGAGAACCAACGCTTCCGGTCTGCAGAGAGAGAGAAGGTTGTCGAGGGTGTGGTTGATGAGCGCGCTTCCGGTGAGTGCCACAACATCAGCCTGAGGAATGAATTCCGCTGCTGAAAGAGCGGGGTGTTCATCCTCCCCCGGGTGCTGTTCGAGGACCCAGAGGTTTTTTGTAACGGTACGTACGCGGGGGATAAACGGGAAGTGTCCCACGAGCGCCACATTCTTTCCCGCGCCCTGCTTCATCAGGACCTCGGATGCATTTATCTCGACAGCATCCTGCTCGTTCACGTCCAGAAGCGAGTTGATAGCAGCAATGCCGATACCGGCTTCCATGGTATTTTCTGAACGGGCAAGGAGTGCCAGTTCCTGTGCGCTTTTGGTATGCAGTCGCCCTGCATCACGTACAACCATCTCATGATCATGGGGTTTGTCGCTGTGGATTGTTGTTGCAAGTCCGCAGTGCCGGCTGCACACGACAGTCCAGTGAGCCCCGATCTGGACAACACGGGCAGGGATAGGTTCAATTGGCAGGCGGGAGATGAGATCGTCAATAATTGTGGGGTTGCTCATGGCATTGTTCCTGAATGGTTTCTGCAGTGTAAACCGGGTGTGCCCCGTACAAGCCGGAGATCGCATGGTTTGCCATTGCGGGATAACCAGTGTACGGTGCGATGGTTTATATGATTTATGCGCATATGAGTAATAAAGTGAGGACAAGGATACTATGAAAGTCTGTATTACCGCACAAGGTGCGACACCGGAGTCTAAGGTTGAGGAACGATTCGGACGTGCACCCTATTTCATTCTCATGGACAGCGATACAGGATCGTTTGAGGCCATTGCAAACCCGTATGCCGATGGTGCCGGGGGTGTGGGACCAAAAGCCGCCCAGTTGATCCTGGACAGGAATGCAGGCGCACTCATCAGCGGACTTCTCGGGGGAAACGCCAAGGCGGTCCTTGACGCTGCCGGGGTTGCCCAGTACACGTACCGTTCCGGCGGAACGGTGAAAGACGCATTTGCGGAATTTAGGAATAATACGCTCCAGAAGGTCGGGTAACCGCCTCTTCGTTCTTCCTTCGAATGCAAAAAACCATAATCACAACAAGGAAATAAAATGAAACTTGCAGTGGCGAGCGGAAAAGGCGGTACAGGCAAGAGCATGGTGGCGGCAAACCTCGCCTTCACCCTTGCGTGGACAGGTGAAGTCACGCTCATTGACTGCGATGTCGAGGAGCCAAACCTCCATCTCTTCTTCCCGGCTCCGGCTACAACACGGGACATTACAATACCGGTACCCTCTATCGTGGAGTTCGCCTGCAAACATTGCGGGAAATGCGCAGAGTTCTGCCAGTATGGTGCCCTTACCGTGCTGCCCGACCGCGTTCTCTTCTTCCCCGAACTTTGTCACTCCTGCGGGGGGTGCATGCTGGTCTGTCCGAAAAATGCAATTACAGAAGTGTCCCGAAGGATTGGCACGCTTTCCACATCAGTTCCTATGAAAGGCTTGCAGCTCATTACCGGGACATTGGACACCGGAAGCCCGCATGCGGTACCCGTGATCCGGGAGGCAAAGACTATGGCAGGGCATAATACTACGGTTATCATTGATACCGCGCCAGGTACGTCATGCCCTGTCGTGGAGGCGGTTGACGGGTGCGATGCCTGTATCCTTGTCACCGAATCCACCCCTTTTGGACTACATGACCTGCAACTTGCTGCCGATGTTGTCTCCAGGCTTGGCATTCCCGCGGGAGTAGTCATCAACCGTAGTGACGGAAAGGATGACCAGACAATTCAGTTCTGTACCGACCATGACCTTGATATCATGATGACGATTCCCTTCAGCCGGGAGATCGCAGCTATCCAGAACAGGGGCGACCTCCTCACCCGCGCGAGACCGGAGTGGCAGAAGGATTTCTGTTCCATTTTCTTCAAATGCAAAGCACTTGCCGGGAGAGAACGATGATCCGGCTCGCAGTTATCAGTGGAAAAGGTGGAACAGGAAAGACGATGGTCACTGCTGCACTGTCCCGGTTGCTAAAGGGATCGCTCGTCCTCGCAGATTGTGACGTGGATGCCGCAAACCTTGAGCTGGTAGAGGACCCGCGTATTCTCAGTATCGAACCGTTCATGGGAATGAAAAGTGCAGTCATCGATCCGTCCCTTTGTGTTGGATGCGGGGTGTGTGAAGCCCACTGCAGGTTCGGCGCGGTTGAACGGGACATGGATGCATTTCGCATAAACCCGCTCCGGTGTGAGGGGTGTGCAGTCTGCACGGCGGTCTGTCCTTCTGCTGCCGTTAGCATGCAGCCAAGGCAGACCGGGGAGATCAAGTATTCAGAGACAACGAGGGGGCATCTTGTGCATGCCCGGCTTATACCGGGTGCGGGCAATTCCGGCCTGCTGGTCCATGCCGTAAAGAAAACCGCCATGGAGCAGGACGGATCCTGTGATCTCTTCCTAATCGACGGCCCACCCGGCACCGGCTGCCCGCTCATCTCCACGGTAAGCGGCGTGAATGCCGTTCTGGTTGTAACTGAACCAAGCATCTCGGGGCTCCATGATCTCAAAAGGGTCGTTGCCGTATGCCGGCAGTTCCGGCCCCGCATCTTTGTCGCGATTAACCGCTTTGATCTGGACATGGCGCTGGCCGGTGAGATCGAGGTCTGGTGCCGTACGGAGAACATTCCCCTGGTCGGAAAGATCCCCTTCGATCCCGCGGTCATCGCTTCGGTGAGAGCCGGAGTTCCCGTAACGGACGCCCGCGTATCCCCGGCAGCGCAAGCCATTCAAATACTGGCAGCATATCTTGAACAGGAACTGAAACAGCATGACAACAAGTGATGAGAACGGGCAGTGTTGCCGGAGGAGGGGGCGCCCCCGGATTAACCGGTCCCTCGAAGGTGGACCGGGGGGGCGTTGTTATGCACCACAGTGCGACTCGGATCTGAATGGCGATATTGTCTCGCTTTTGCCTGAAGAGATGGCGGCAATCAACCTCATCGACCTGCAGCAGATGGAACAGGAGCAGGCAGCTGTTGCACTGGGCGTTTCCCGGAAGACTATCTGGAGGGACATCCATGAGGCGCGGCGTAAGATTGCCGATGCCCTCCTCAACGGAAAGACGATACAGATGGCCAGCTGCACGCGCAGTCTCGAAGGCCACTGCCCGAAACGGAACGAGAAACTCTGCCCGAAGATCGGGGGAGGTCTCTGTCCAAGGATGACGGATCACGATCAGGACGGCTCTGCTGAAAAAGCATAGTGTTACGGAGCACTTCCAAGGAACCACCATGCCCCAAAAACACATCTTCGGGCCGGTCCTATCCCGGAGGCTCGGGCTCTCACTCGGCGTTGATCTGATCCCGTTCAAGACCTGTTCCTATGACTGTGCGTACTGTGAATGCGGTCACACTACCGTAAAGGATATTACCCGGCAGGACTTTTTTCCCGCCGAAGAAGTAATTGCAGAACTTCAGGGAATTCTTGTATCCCGCCCCCACCTCGATTCAATCACACTGGCCGGTTCCGGTGAACCGACACTTGCCCGGTCTCTGGGTGTAGTCATCGCATCTGTCAAGAGAGATTACCCTGAATACACGCTCAGTGTCCTTACCAATGGCAGTCTCCTCACCCGCAATGATGTTGTAAAAGAACTCCTCCCTGCCGACCGGGTCATACCGACGCTGACCACGGTATCCCAGCAGACCTTTGAACGTATCCACAACCCCCACCCCTCGCTGAACATTGAGGAGATCATCAGCGGGATGGTGCAGTTCCGTTCACGATATAAGGGTGCAATCTGGCTCGAAGTGTTCGTTATCCCCGGCCTGAACACTTCGGATAAGGAACTGGCCGGGCTAAAAGAAGCAATCGACCGGATTAATCCCGATCTCGTCCAGCTCAACACGCTCGATCGGCCACCTGCCGAAAGCTGGGTGACGGCCGCTACAGAGACCGAACTAAAACGGGTCGCGCAGGTGCTTGGCCGGGCGGGAACCGAGATTACCAGAGACAGGGCCCCGAAATCTTCGGATCCTCTGGGAAAAACCGGCGCAACCGACCTGATACGGGCAACACTCTGCCGCAGGCCATCCACGGTAGAGGACCTCGTCCGTACAACCGGATTAAGCGGTGGCGAAGTGGCAAAGATCCTTGGGATACTCGAACGGGGAGAAGAAGTCATCTCCTATCGAGGAACACGCGGGGTTTTTTATGCGATTGGCCTGGATCTTGATAAAAAGGAAAGAGTAAAATGAAGATTACCCTCCTTGCTGATAATACC
>JAAZNH010000103.1 GCA_012798365.1 Methanomicrobiales archaeon
GGGAGGGCTAAGCCCAGCCCCCCCTACCCGGAATTGAGTAACAAACCGGTTTTTCTCACAATCCAGATAGTGATCACCTGGGCTTCGCTGAAGTTAAAATGAAAATTCACCGGTCACTCATAATTGAGTATGCCTTCATTGCGGTCCGGACCCGGTAGGGGGGGTCGGACTCGTTTAAAAAAAATGGATGGGGGGAGGGCCGGGCCCTCCGGAAAAATATTTGGGGGGGTGGGCTAAGCCCGGCCCCCCCTTCTTGCACAATAATGCACTATGGTGATATCCGGAGGGAGTTTCCGGAAATCACCATGCTGTTGCCGGCATGGGCTCATGGCCATTCACACCATGTCACAGACCGGAACACAAAAAAAGAAACGGCGATAATCGATTCAGTGTTTCTTAGCCTGGTACATATGCCAGATCTTGCAGGCGCCCTCATGGCTCACCATGCAGGGGCCCACCGGTTTTCGCGGGGTGCAGACTTTCCCAAAGAGCTTGCAGTCCGCGGGAGTTGCAAGCCCCCGGAGGATCTTGTCGCAGCTGCAGGCCGAGTGTTTGGTGATGTGTTTGAACTCGATATTGAATTTCTTCTGCGCATCGTACTGCTCAAACTCTTTTTTCAGCCGGAGGCCGGATCCGGCAATAACCGGGAACCCGCGCCATTCCACATCGGACGGCTCAAAGACCTCGTACATGATCTTCTTTGCTTTCACATTCCCTTCGCGGCTGACCGCACGCGGGTAGGCATTGTCCACCCGGTGTGTGCCTTCCCGGACCTGCTTGACAAGCATCAGGAGCCCGAGCAGGATATCTTCGGCTTCAAACCCGGCAACAACCTGCGGGACCGGGAAGACTTCGTACTCATCATAGCCCATGACCGTGCAGACATGGCCGGGCAGCATGAACCCGTGCAGCTTTGCCTCGCCCTGCTCTAAGAGCCATTTCATGGCCGGCGGTACGATCCGGTGGCAGGACAGGATTGAGAAATTCTCCGGCGGTTTTGTCAGCATCATCGCGGCAACGGTCGGGGCCGTTGTCTCAAAACCAACCGAGATGAAGACCACTTCCTTGTCGGTCTTGCGTGCAATCTCGATTGCCTTGTGGATGCCCTGTACGATCCGGACATCGCCGCCACAGGACTCAAGCGTTCCCTGCGATCCCGGGACATGCATAAGATCGCCATAGGTAGCAACAATGCAGTCCTTTGCCGCAAGGTCAAGTGCTGCATCGATCTCGCCCTGCGGCGTGATGCAGACCGGGCAGCCCGGCCCCATGACAATCTTCAGCTGATCGGGCAGCAGGCTCCGCAGGCCCGTGCGGGCAATCGCGGCTTCGTGCGTGCCGCAGATGTGCATGAAGGTCATGTCCCGGTCAACCAGTTCGTGCAGTGTGTGAGATATCTCCTGTGCCGTTGCCATAGGTGTCTTAAAAGTATTAATCGGAAAATGACATAAGGGTACGTATATGGATCTGAGTTCATTTTCACCAGACTATCTCTATGCAGCGCTGGTCATCCTGGCTGGTTTTGTCATTGCATTTCTCGCGCGATCGCTTGTGAAATGGCTGGAAGCAAAAGCCGAACAGACCGATACCTACTGGGACGATATCCTGATCGCGGCAATCGGGACACCCGTCCAGGTTGCCATCATCGTACTCGGGTTCTACTATGGTATGACCCTGTTCAACATTATGCCGGACAGCATGGCCTGGGTCCATGATCCTAATTATGCAATCGCGTTCTGGATCCTGATCAGTGCATGGATCATCTCAACCCTGCTGCACAGCATCATCTCCATCTATGGCCGGAGGCTGGCGGAATTATCCTCTTCCGATATGGACGACCGGCTCGTGGACCTCCTTGAACTGGTCATCCGGTATGTGATCTGGTTTGCGGCAATCCTTGCCATCCTCAAGGTGTTCAATATTGATGTCACACCCCTGCTGGCTGGTGCGGGTATCGCAGGTATCGCCGTTGCACTCGCGGCCCAGGACTTCATCTCCAATTTCTTTGGCGGTGCCA
>JAAZNH010000104.1 GCA_012798365.1 Methanomicrobiales archaeon
GTTCAAACGCGACGGGATGATGAACCAGACCACCGGCATGCAGTACCGGCAGGAGATCCTCTCCCGCGGGAACATGGATGATGGCAGCGTTCTGTTAGAGAATTTCCTGGAGCGGAAACCCGGGGCTGGTGCATTGTACCGGTATATTGGGATCAATGTAACGAAGGCATCCGGGTAACCGGGGGCATCATCTTTTTCCTTGTCCGGCACCCGGGCTTTCTGCTGGCGTTTCATTATCCTCTTATATTTCATTGTCGCATGCCATGTATGGATACCCGGACCGGATCATCTTTCCTTCTTTTCCTGCTGCTCCTCACTGCGTCCTTCTGTGTCGTGCCGGCAGGCGCAATGAATTTCATCGGACCAATTGCCGCACCCCAGAATACTGCGGATACCGGCCCGGAAGTTTCGCCCGTCCTCTTTGCACGCGGGGACGCCCGTCTGCCGTCAGGGGTGCTGCATCTCCCTGCCTGCCCGCCCGTACCAGCCCGGGTCTCCGCAGGGCCCGGTGCCACCGGAGGGCCGGCCGCGATTCGCCCCGGCCGTTCCGAAACGCTGGTCCTGCCCTCTGGCGGGTGCAGAACCCTCCCTGTCCTGTTGGTAATCCGGCCCGGAGCTCCTTCCGGGGACACGCTGATCTCCCCCGCGGGAAGTGCGGTATCGTTGACAGAAGACGATCTCGTTACGTTTGTCAATGATGCGGTGGTCCTTTCGCACCGTGCAGGAAAAGCAGCAGCCATCCGGGAATTTGCTGACCGTAATGGTTCATTCACCCGAGGGGACCTATACATCTGGGCCTATGATTTCAATGGAACGAACCTTGCCCACCCGTATCACCCGGAGTTCCGTGGTCAGAACAAGCTGGACCTTGCGGACCCGTCCGGGTTCCGGATGATCGAGGCAATGCGGGATGTGGCCCGCGATGGGAGCGGGTTTGTGCAGTACGCGTACGAGAACCCGGTGACCGGAAAAACCGAACCGAAACTGGCGTACGTGAAACGGGTTGACGCGGACTGGTGGATCGCCTCCGGAATCTACGGCGAGAACCTGAGCCTTTCGCAAACATCACCCGCAGTTGTCCGGCATAACCTGGAAAAGAAAGTGGCCGGGGCGGTTGACTTTGCCCGCATCAACGGGAGGGGGACTGCCCTCTCTCTGTTCAACGATCCCTCCGGGCAGTTTGCTGCTGACGGGAACTATATCTTTGCGTTTGCCATGAACGGCACAACCCTTGCCATGCCGTTTGAGCCGGCGCGGATCGGAAAGAATGAACGCGATCTGAAGGACCGGAACGGTGTGGCAATTGGCGAGCGGAAGATCCAGCTGGCAGGAGAGGGCGGGGGATTTTTCTATTACGTGTTCACCGACCCAAAGACCCAACAACCGGCGTTCAAGGTCTCCTTTGTCCGGGCGGTTGACGCGGAGTGGGCAGTCGGGGCCGGCGCCTACCTGCCGGATGTTCCTGCAGATTTTTCACCGGATGCCCGGGACCGGATGGTGTCGCATGTCGGTTCTGCCCTTACATTCATGAAAACCCATGGAAAGGATGAGGCGCTCAGGACATTCAATGACCCGGACGGCGCCTTCTCAAAGAAGGACATGTACATCTTTGTCTTTGACCCGGATGGCACATACCTGGCAAGCCCGTACCTGCCCGGGATTGTCGGATCAAACCGGCTTACCAGCCGGGACCCCTATGGCGAGTATCATGTGCAGGCCATCCTTGACACGGCTCAGGCCGGCGGGGGATTCACCTATTATTTCCTCGAAGATCCGGCAAACGATTTCCGGGTATCCCTCAAGCTTGCCTATGTAAAAACCGCTGACAACGGGCTGATCGTGGGCACCGGCACCAGTGCCTGATCCCCCTATTTCCCTTCGTTGTTTTTTTCAGTCAGGGTGCGGGCGAACGTTTCTGCATCCTTTAGATCGTTCTCATCGGGCCGGCCCTTGTTGATGCCCCCGAAATACTTCAGGAAACTGTTCGTGTTCCAGCCGGCACACCCGAACTCGCCAATGACCTGGTATCCTTTCAGGTTCAGTTTTTCCCGCATCTGCCGGTGGTTATCTTCAATGAATTTCTTATCTGCGATGAAGCCGGGAGCACCGTATGTTGAGAAGAGAAACGCTTTCTTTCCCGCGTCAAACGAGAGCCTGTCGGCAAGTGCAAGGAGTGGCGCACCAAACGTTGCGCTGTAGATCCCCGATCCAAAACCGATGAGGTCATATTCCCGGAGTTTTTCCGGGTGAACCTCTTCAGGTGTCTGTAGTTCCGCACCAAGGACGCCGGCAATAGCCCGTGCAATCTTCTCCGTGTTGTTGTGATGATACGAAAAGACGACCACCAGCGCCTTTTTCCTGGTCATACTGTCCTGCATGGTACTGGTTGTCTCCATTGTTCCCCACCTCCGGTTAATTCCTCGCCGCCAGTTCTGCAACCCACGCCTTGTTCGCCCGGAGGGCGCAGCCTCCTTCGGATTCCGTCAGGATGGCCGGCTCTTCCCGCAGCCGTGCGAGCAGCCGCGACCGCAGCGCCTCCTCAAGCGGAAGCGATGCCAGGCTGGCATCGGATACCGGGGCTGCCGGGCAGGGCTCAAGATCGCCGGACGGGCTCACGTGGACAAAGCCCCGGCCTGCGGCAAGGCACCCGCCGTACGCCTCTTCATCGCCGGGAAATCCGAGAAAAAGCGCCGGGAATTTCCGGTTAAAATCCGCAAGAACAATCTGCAGGACCTTCTTCTGTTCCGGTGTCAGGACAAGGTCTTTTGTTCCGGGTTCCATGGGAACATATTCGACAAACGTGAAGACCCGGGCACCTGCTTCCCGCACCTGCCGGATAAATGGCTCGCCTGTCACGCGGTCAAAATTCGTCCGGGCGGTTGTCACTGAGCAGCCAAAAAATACATCCCGGTCCTTGAGCCGGGCGCAGGTCGCCAGCAGCTGATCATAGACCCCGCTGCCCCGGCGCGTATCGGTCTCTTCCCGGAATCCCTCAAAACTGATGACCGGGACAATGTTCTTCTGCCGTGCAATTCTTCCCGCGAGTTCGTCATCGATCAAAAGCCCGTTGGAAAAGACCGGGAAGAGGATTTTTGGGTGGGCCTGTGCCAGGGCGAGGATTTCATCCTTCCTTACCAATGGTTCGCCCCCGGCGATGACTATGATCGAGACCCCGAGGCCTGCTGCCTGCCCGACAACGGATGCAAGAACCTCCGGGCTCATCTCGGTTTTCTGCCCGTGGCCCCGGCCATGCATGTAGCATCCGGCGCAGGCAAGGTTGCAGCGCGATGTGACGCTGATGATCATGATTGGCGGGACCATGAGCCCCTCCTTTTCATGCAGGGTACGGATCGCTGCGGCTTTTTTCTGGTTGTGCAGGATCACGGACCCGGGAATGAGCAGGGACGGATCGGAAGCAATGATCCGGATCGCGTGGCTGATCGTTTCGCTGATGGTGGTGTTGAAGGTCTCCCGGTACCGGGGTAGTGTGGCGTCCATGATTGCTCCGTCCCCGCTCTTATGCGGGTTTTGCTCCCATCCGTTTCCGGAGTGCGCTGACTATCCAGCCGGCAAGTGCGCTGAAGATGATGAGGAAGGACACGGCGCTGAGCGTGAACTTGAAAAATCCCGCGGCCATCGTGAACCGGGCGATGTCCGGAAGTTCTGCCGGCCAGGCAAGAAGCATAGTGAGAATCCCGATATTTTCCAGGTAATCACACAGGCCTCCCACGAGGGGGACAACATTGAGCCGGTGCCAGGGGCTTTTGGCCGGCAGCCACCCGTGCAAAAGCCACGTGATGAGAAGCGAGAATGCCATTGCATAGAAAAAGGGCAGGAGCATGTCTAGGGGAATGATATGAGTCAGGTCAAAGGCCCGGCCTGCCTCTCCCATTGCCGCAAGGTGCGCGTATGCCTGGTCCGGTGAATAGAGGAACTCCATGTCAAGAAGCCCGACGCCGCCGGTAATTGCCATGAGCTCGGCTGCACCGAACGGCCGGCTGTTGATGAGGTATGCCAGGATGAGAAATCCGGCGATTGCCGCGATGACGGATCGTGTACTGGTTATCGCAATGATCCGGTCAGAAATTATGTCAATGATCTTCATGCCGCTCCCCGTTGATCACTCGCCCCGTTGTTCCTGCATATCGCCAAGGGTAACGTCCGGGTGATGATACCGCATTTTTCCTTGTGTCCTGCTGCCAATTTCGATTGCTTCTGAAGGGCACCAGTGGATGCAGGCATAGCACTGGGTACAGTCGCTTCCCCATCTCACCCCGTCCTTTGTTACGGTAATGTTGCGGGTAGGGCAGATCCGCTGGCAGGCATGGCACCGGTTGCAGGCTGCCGTTGCATGGAATTTTGCCGGGGTGTTATACACTTCTGTTGAGAGTTTTTTTGAGACTTCTCCGCCCCATTTCCACAGGCCGGAATTCGTGCCTTCCGGAACGGAAACCTTCTTGTTGCGGATGCAGTCGGCAATCTCCGGGATGCGTTTTTTCATGGCAGCGAACTTCTCTTCCCGGTGGCCGGCGTCATTCATGAGGTTGAGAGGGCCGATAAAGTTCTCCGGCATCATAATTGCATATCCTGCCGAGAGGGAGTACCGTTTCTCCTCCATGAGTTCCTGGAGCCGGAAGAGTGCACCCCCCGGCCGCTCCCCGCAGGTTGCAAGGCCGAAGATGAACGGGTCGCCGGTAAACAGGATATTGGAAACAAATGTCCGGACGATATCCGGCATGGTGAGGAAATGGACCGGGAATGCAATGCCGATCGCATCAGCCTCCGGTGTATAGCCGCCAAAATAGATCGCCTGCCGCAGGGGGATCAGCCGCGTATTACCGAGTTCTTGTGCAAGTTCGCGGGCAACGGCAAGGGTGTTGCCGGTGCCGGTGAAATAGTAGATGATGGTTTTCATGGGTTGATCAGTCTCACGTTTTTCCGATACCATAGGTAATCGCCCCCTTCGGGCAGGTGTCAGCGCAGCTGGCGCACAGAATACATTCAGCGTTTTCCATCTTCTCCTCCTTTACCATTGCGTGCACGTCAAGGCTCATCGGACACTCCTTCGAGCACGCATTGCAGTTGTTGCACCGCTCCTTCTCCGCTTTGAGATGCAGGGCCGGCCAACCGGCGAGGTTGCGGATCTTCCGGCCGATCATCAGCATCACCGCGATCGGGCAGAAGGTATGGCAGAACCCGCGTTTGCCGAGGATAAGCGCAAAGAGGAGCGTGATCATGACCGGGCCGAGGAACAGAACGATTCCGCCGGCAGCCAGGATCGAGATGCCGTTCTGGGTCCGGTACAACAGGTCAACGGTCTTCAGGCCGCCGGCAGACCAGATCGCGTACGCGATGCTCCCGAAGATCCCCAGAAAGACCAGGTACTTCAGCCAGTCGGCCCTTGTTGTCCGGAGCGGCCACCGGAGGACACGGTTGCAGGCCTCCTGGAGTCCCCCGACCGGACAGAAATATGCGCACCAGAACCGTCCCAGGACAAGCGAAGTGAGAAAAACCAGGCCAAAAATGATGAGGCCGGCTGTGAGGATGCCCTGCGATGCCGCTTCAGTGATGAGGGGGCATGAGACATAGGCAAAGGTCACCGGATACAGGATACATGAGAGGATTATAAGTGAAAGGCGCATCCGCTGCCGTGATGATGGCTCGCGTTTCTTGCCTTCTGGTGATTCTCTCTGCAGGGATTCGGGTTTCATACCAGATTCTTCCTCGCGGGATACCGTGACCAACGGTTACCGGCCCTTGATGCCAAATGTTATTGCGCCTTTCGGGCAGACATCAGCGCAGGTCGCGCAGTCGATGCACTCGGGCGTCTCCATCTTCTCATCTTTTACCATGCCATGGACGTCGAGGCCCATCGGGCACTCGTTGGAGCACTTGTTGCAGTCAATGCACTTTGCCTTGTCTGCAGTCAGGCCGAGCGCCGGCCACCCGGCAAGGTTGCGGATCTTTCGGCCAATGATCATCAGCGGGGCGATCGGGCAGAGTACCCGGCAGAACCCGCGCCGGCCCATGAAGAAGGCGGCGGCGAAGATGATGAGAAAGATGACAATCACGACAATAAGCGGCTCAACAGAGGTGATGGAGAGGCCGTGGTCTGTTGCATAGAACGGATCGATTGCACGGATACCCCCGGCACCCATAAAGAGGTATCCCAGCAGGACAAGCCATGCCGCGGTGATGAGGTACTTCACATAATTTCTCCACCCGTCCTGCACGGTGTGTTTCATCACGGGAGTACAGATCTCCTGCCATGCACCCATCGGGCAGAGCCAGCCACACCAGAGCCGGGCGACAACGAGCGAGAGGATGAAGTTGGCGATAAAGAGGAGCATGCTTCCGGTGGCCACTCCTTCCGCAGCTCCCATCAGGATGATGATGGGTGAGATGTAGAAGAGCGTGACCGGCAGGAGGACAAATGAGATTATCAGGATCCATTTCCGGATGGTCTGGCGGGACGGTGCGGCATTTTCTGTGGAATTTCCAGGGGATTGTTGTTCTGTCATGGTATCTCCGGTTACGGCCCGTGATGGCCGGGGTGTTCAGGTTCTCCCCGCTGCACTTTCATGTCATGTATGGTGATATCCGGGTGCCGGTACCGGCCGCGGGTTTTTGTCTTCTGTCCCCACTGGATTGCCTGTGCGGGGCAGAGGTTTAAGCAGGCCATGCAGAGTTCGCACCGGTGCTGCCACTCCGGCATCTCGTTGACCATCACGATATTCTTGACCGGGCAGACCCGCGAACAGGTGCCGCAATGGGTGCAGTTCCCGTCGGCAACAAACTCCTTGTCGGAGGTGTGTACCTGCCAAATGAACCCGTTGTACATCACCATCTTCAGCAGCGAAGAGAGCGGCGAGATGCCAGGCCGGACGGTCCGGCCATCCTTGATCATGCCAGCGATTGCAGTAACCTGTGCGTCAGCTGCAGCGAGAAGATCGTCCCGTGTCTTCCCCTCTTTTGGTGCATAGAGCGGGACGAAGTTGCCCACCATCTTCACAACCCATGCCGCATCGAGCGGCCGTCCGTTCTTTTTCGTGACAATATCATTCATCTGGCGGAGGGCTGAAGCACCGATCCCGCCCATGGTCAGGACGCAGAATGAGTAGGAGGTCTTTGAAAGATCAAGGCGCCCGGCAAATTCCGCCACAATGGAGGGCAGCCCGAAATCATAGACCGGGGCAATGATCCCGACCCGTTCTGCGTGCGGCACAATATCCCGCAGGTCGCTCTTCTGCGATGCGATGGAGACCAGCTCGCAGTCCCCGAGGGCCTGCGCGATCTTCTTTGCAGCGGCAAGCGAGTTGCCGGTGCCGGTGAAATAGTAGATGATCGTTTTCATGGATTCTCAACCTGTTTTCTTTTTTCCCCGTCATCATGCCGTTCATACGATACGTTTGGATGGTTTTTCCTTCCTGTTCTTCCTGTCTGATTCATTTTCCCCCGTCCTTTGGCGACCTGTCCCCCGTGCTTTTTTGCCCCACGATGAAATAGTTCACCTCGGTTCCTAACGGATTCTGCACGTGCGTCTCCAGAATCTGGAAATCGCCCCGTTTCATATACTCATCCAGTTCTGACATCCTGAAAAACTTCATAAACGGAATAATTCTGGTTTTTACCAGGAACGATACCAGGAACGAGATACCCGATTTCCTTTCACCCATACATGCTGTCGCCGTGACAAGATATCCGCCCGGTTTCAGTAGTCCGTTCAGCCTCTGGATGACCACAAGGGTATCTTCAAAGAAATGAAGAATGTTGAATGCGACGATAACATCGAATGATTCCTGTTCCAGTTGTTCGTCGAAGATGGTCGCCTGCATGAAATGAACATTCCCGATGCCCTGCGATGTCGCTTTATTCTTTGCAGCATCGATCATGGCGGATGAGATATCGATGCCCCGGACCACCCCCGCCCTGCCGGCAAATACCATGGCATCTGTTCCGGTTGCACACCCAAAGTCGAGGATGCAGTCGCCTTGTTTGAGATATTTTTCTGTGTTCGCAAGAGTCCTCGAATGTGTCTCTTCAAAATCCTTGGCCTGCTGGTCAAAGTTCTGGGCGATCATATCCCAGAACATCTCGGAGGTATTTGTCTGCCGGGCACCTTTGCCCCGGACCAGGTATCCTGCCCAGTTTTTCAGGATGGTTATGATTAATGACAGTGCGTTGACCTGATCCCGTAATGTAAGCGTATTTTGGGTTTTGTCTACGACATGTTCTGTCATGGTCAGTCCTTCTCCACTATGGTCTGTTCATCCATCCCGCTGAGCGGGTCGGCAGCGATTATCCGTCGGAGCAGCTCTCCGCCTACGTTTGGATCTGCGGTATCCTCTGCATCGAGCGAGACTTCGGCCATGACCCGTACTCCCCGCGCCGTCAGGGCTTTGTTGATCTCGGGCAGTGCCTCGCCGGGCTGGTTGCTGCAGGTCGAGAAGATGACTGCCATCTTTCCCTCGCAGCCAAAAAGTGCTGCAACCGCAGCATTGATGGCCGGTGCCGGCTTCCATGCCCAGACCGGTGACCCGATGATGAGGAGGTCATAGTCCGAGACATCGATCATTTCCGGCTCGATCGGATCATGGGCCAACTTCCGGGATCGCAGGACGCCTTTGGTGTAGGCGGTAAAATTCGAGTACGGAACTTTTGTTCTGACCTCGATGAGGTCGCATCCGCTTGCGCTTCGGATGGCCTCGGCAACGCGCCGGGTGATACCGGAGTAGGAGTAGTAAATGACACAGGCCCGGACATTCCGGTTGCGGGTGGATTTGCGTACCAGTTCGCGGCCGCAGTTCTCCATCACGCTTGCATACATGAGCTCGAAATTTTTCCGGAACTCCATGATGTTCTCGCGGTTGATGGTGTAGTACACGTAGAACCCTTCCCGACGGGAATCCACAATGCCCTCGCTTTTGAGGGTTTTCAGGTGCTGGGAAACCGCCGGCTGGGAAATCCCAAGCCTGCCCGCGAGTTCAGAAACCCCGAGAGAGCCGGTCGTGTCGGTTGCCAGCAGGTAGATGATCTGGAGGCGGGTGAGATCGCCAAGAGCTTTGAATGATCCGGCCATGACTGGCACTATCTCGCAGAGTTTGTTGCAGACAGTACACTTATTGCAGGGTTCCATGTTGCTGTATAAGTGTTTGCTTATACACTTATATGCATTGTGTATAGCATCCGCTCATACTTCCTTGCCGCTCTCGAAAACCCCGTGCATGCGGGAATTAAAAGGGACGAATCAGGTCTTCCGGCCGATCTTGTGGGTCTTCGGGTCAACCTGGTACGCTGTCGGGCGATCGATCAGGTTTAAGGAATTGACATTCATGTCAATCAGGTCCTGGAAGTTGTAGGTTTCATACTTCACCGCTCCGCTGTCATTCCACATGACCACGATTCCTTCCTCCACTTTTTTGGTACCAACAACATCGAACATACATTCCGATGGGAATACCGGGGGATTAACGTTTCGTTTACGGCAGGTTATGTGCGCGATGTTCCGGCGATTTCGAAAAAACTGCCGCTCATCCCACCGGAATGAAAATTTCGGTCACGATCTCTTCCGGAGGTACTTCCAGGGGATCATTCGGGTACATTTCCCGGATCGGCCCGGTTACTGAGAGCCCCCGTTCCTGCATCCAGGCAAAGGCCGCGAGGTATGTTGGCTCGCAGGTTTCGTACGGTCCTTTATGCACGGTATGCACCATCCTGCCCCCGGGCAGCGTGTAGCGCCGGATATCCCCGCTGCCGGTTGCCGGTCCGGCAACCGGCCAGCAGATCTCGACCCGGGCCGTCCCGTTTGCACAGGCTGTTTTGACGGCCTCAGGAGACTGTTCATGGCAGTTGAAGATCGGGGGCCCGGCTATCGGGAGGTTCTTCTCCATCATGTAGTTGAGGATGTTCATCAGGAGTTCCGGGATCAGGGCATAGGTCCCGGTCTTTTCCGTTCCCAGAACATCGATGGGAGCTACATCAGCGAGCGTGATTTCCGGCTGGTCTGTCATACAAAAACACCGGCCTGCTGCGTATTAAGAATCCGGCCTGCAGGGTGTGAAAGTGAAAAAAAAGATCCGGGATCCCGAACCTGTTTACTGTGGTCGTGACAGGGAAAAAAAGATTATACCGGTTTGTAGTGGCCCCACTTGCCGAGGGCTTCCTTGAGTTCTTTTGCCTTCTTTGCTTTCTCTTCAAGGCTGACTCCCTCTTCCCAGGCTTCCATTGCCTGTATGGTAGCTTTTGCCCCGGCACGGGTTCCTTTCGGGTGGCCGTGAATGCCGCCGGAAACCAGCAGGACCATCTCGGTGCCATAGATGCTGAGGACTTCCGGAACAAGGCCGGGATGCAGGCCGCCGGACGAGACCGGGAATGCGCTCTTGATCTTCCCCCAGTCCTGCTCAAGGAGCATGCCTTCGACCGCTTCGGTCTTCTTCTCGCGCAGGAGGTTTGCCAGGGCAACCGACTCCTTGCGGGAACCGGTCAGTTTCCCGACCGCGGTGCCGGTGTGGATCTGCGAGACCCCGACAAGGCGCATCATCTTGGCAAGGAACTGCATCGTAACCCCGTGCTTCTTGTTCCGGTCAAACGCCGCGTGCATGGCACGGTGGGCGTGGATGGCAAGGCCGAGATCCGAGCAGTAGTCCCGCATGGTCATCACGCTGGCGGTGCCGGCAACAACCACATCGATCATGCAGTAGTTCCAGCCATTCTCCGCAAGCAGGTCGGCACGCTTCTTCATCGTCTCGACATCCGCAGTGATGTTGAGGAACGCCGACTTCTTCTCCCCGGTCTCCTGCTCGGCCTTGTCGCGGAGTTTTGTCATGTACTTGACGCGATCATCAAACCGGTTGAAAGAGACGGAAGTCAGGTTCTCGTCATCCTTGACAAAATCAAATCCTCCCATCCAGGTCTCGTACCCGACTTCCGCATGCTCTTTTGCAGAGAACCCGATCTTGGGTTTTGGCACCGCGCCGGTCAGCGGGCGCTTTGGTACCTTCATCAGCTTGCGTATCCCGGCATTGCCAAAGTGCGGGCCTTTGAAATGTTTCAGGTATGCCTGCGGGAGCGCGACATCGATGAGCCGCAGGTTCCTGACCGCCTTCATCCCAAAGATGTTACCGGCAATACCCGAGAGGAGCTGGACGGCATTGCCCTCCTCCCAGAGGTCGAGCGGGTACGCGATCCGGACAACATTGCCTTCGATATCAAACGCTGTTGCCTGCAGTTTCTTCATCCGCGGCGGCATCGTGTGCAGCGTGGTCCAGGTCCCGGTCGAACTCTCCGATGCAATCCGGCCGGCAGCCTCTTTACCGCTGATCCCGGCTGCTGGCTCGAAATAGAAGAGACAGACCAGTTCGTCCTTTCCCGGCTCATAGTTCAGGTTCACAAATTCCTTGTACCAGTCAATTGCCATAGCTGTTCCTGTACCAGTAAAGGACGGGCGGTATAAAAAGGTACACCCCCTGCCGGTGGAGTACCCGGGGATTTTTGCCGCTATTGCAGATTATTACAACGGGACTGGTCCGGTGTAAAAGTATAAACCATTGAGTATCAAATTGAAGAGAACGCACGGCAGCACTCTTACCGCTCCGACCGGCCGGTTGCGGTTATGCCTGCCTGGACATTCCAGGAGACTTTTTGCCCCATGACTGCAGACAGGAAGCGTTCCTCAAAAAAGAAAAACCCTGCATCCCCCGCACCCGCCCGGAAAGGGCTGGCCCTCTACCGGGCTGTTTTTGAATCCTCGGGGATTGCATCCGCTTTCATCGGCGAGGACGGGGTCTTTTTGCTCGTCAACAGCCGGTTCGAACAGGTCAGCGGTTACCCGGCAGCTGAAATCGAGGGCCGGATGCACTGGAAGGACCTGGTTTTTCCAGATGATGCAGACCGGCTGATGCGGTACACCCGGGAACTGCTGACCCGTGAAGGGATTGTTCCTCCTGCCTGTACCTTCGATCTCCGCGACAGGAATGGCCAGCCGGTCCCTATGCTCCTGTCGATCCGGGCAATTCCCGAAAGTAAACGCGTTGTCATCTCCCTGGTAGAAAATGCAACCCGGAAGAAACTTGATGAGAAGCTCCGTGAAGCCGAAAACCGGTACCGGGCCCTTGTCGACGAGATTCCGGTAGGTGTGTTCCGGAACAAGGTTGAGTCCCCGGGCCGGCTGCTCTGGGGAAACCCTGCGGTCGTGAAGATGTACGGCTATGACTCCCTTGCGGATATGAACAAACACCCCCTCATTGATCTGTATGCCGACCCGGCCGACCGGAAGCGTTTTTTGGAGGAGATTCTCAAAGAGGGCTTTATCCGCAATTTCTGTGTCCGGCACAAGCGTAAGGACGGGTCCCTGTTCATGGCACGGCTCTCTGCCAGGGCCCGTAAAAACCGGGATAATGAGATCGCCTGGATCGACGGGATTGTGGAAGATCTCTCCCACGAGATTGCCGCACAGGATGCACAGGATCCCCGGGTCCGCCTTGCCCGGGCTGCGTTTGATTCCGCTACCGGCGTGAGTATCTGTACTACGGATATGGCCGGGACCTTCACGATGGTCAACCGGGGCCTTGAAGAGATGCTTGGCTACTCTTCTGCTGACCTGGTGGACAAAGAGACCCCGCTTCTCTTCCACAGCAAACCGGAACTTCTTGCACGCGGTGAGGAACTCACAAAAGAGGCCGGATACCCTATTACCGGGATGGAGATCCTGACCTTCCCCGTTGAAAGGGGAACTCCTGATGAGCGGGAATGGACATGGGCCCGGCACAACGGCGATCCCTTCCATGTCCTTCTCACCACATCAAAACTCACGGATGCGGCCGGCCGGCAGCTGGGATACCTGTTCACAGCAAAAGAGATAACTGCAAAACGGGAGGTTGAGGAAGCGTTCAGGTCCTCCTGCCTCCAGATGTCCGGGGTCATCTACAATCTGCCTGAAGCCACCTTTGCCATTGACCAGGACGGCAACGTCATTGCCTGGAACCGGGTCATGGAAGATCTTACCGGAATCACGGCAACCGACATTCTCGGGAAAGGAGATTACATCTATGCGATCCCGTTCTATGGCGAGAAGCGCCCGATGCTCATCGACCTGTTGGCTGCCACTGATGCCGGTTTAGAAGAATGGGGGTATTGTGCAATCCGGAGAAAAGGCAATGCAATCATTGCCGAGACCCCGACCATTGACCCGGATAACAACGTACGGGTAATCTCGGCCCTTGCAGCACCTATCTTCGATGGAAACGGCAACCGTGTTGGTGCGATTGAATCGGTCTCCGATGCCACCAGCCGGAGGATCCGTGAGGCAGTTCTTGAAGATAGTGTCCAGAAATTCCGTGAGATCCTTGACAATACCGGATCAGCAACTGCAATCATTGACGAGGATGACACCATCACGTACATCAACCCGGAGTTCGGCAGGCTTTTTGGTTACGTGAGGAATGAGGTTGAAGGAAAGAAGAAATGGACCGAGTTTGTTGTTCCTGAAGATTTACGGCGGCTCAGGGAGCAATGGAACCGCCTCGTCCTGCAGGGTTCAGGAGACGGGCCGTTCCGGTTCGAGGTCCGTTTCATCCGCTGGGACGGTGAGGTCTGCAACGAGCTTTTAACCGTCACCCGGATTCCCGGGACCCAGAAAC
>JAAZNH010000105.1 GCA_012798365.1 Methanomicrobiales archaeon
ATCGAGGCCCATGCCCGTATCGAGCGGTTCCACGAGCTCCAGAAGCCCCGCGACCTCTGGTTCCAGGAGATGGAGCCGGGGGTCATCCTCGGGATGAAGACGACCGCGCTTGACCGCGTTGGTATCTACGTGCCTGGCGGCCGGGCAGCGTACCCGTCGTCAGCCCTGATGTGTGCCGTCCCGGCATGGGTCGCCGGCGTGAAGGAGGTCTGTGCCTGTTCACCCCCCGCGATCAAGCCCCTGACGCTTGTGGCCCTGGACATTGCCGGTGTCACCGAGATCTACAGTGCAGGCGGTGCACAGGCAATCGCTGCGATGGCACTGGGAACCGAATCCATCCGTCCCGTACAGAAGATCGTCGGCCCGGGGAACATCTATGTCACGCTTGCCAAGATGATGCTCCGCGAGCACGCCGAGATCGATTTCCCGGCCGGCCCAAGCGAGATCGGGATCATTGCGGACAGCACCGCCAACCCCCGCATCGTTGCAGCGGATGTGCTTGCCCAGGCAGAACATGACCCGAACGCGGCCTGCATCCTCATCACGACCGACAAGGCCCTTCCCGCAAAAGTCGGAAAAGAGATCGACAAGATGGTCGCAGCCGCGCCACGCAAAGAGATCATAGTCGAGGCCCTGAAGAACTCCGGCTACACGGTGGTCTCTGATATTGACGAAGCCTGTGCAGCTTCCGATGTAGTTGCACCCGAGCACCTCTCGATCCAGGTAGCCGATCCTCTTGATGTTGTCACGAAGGTGAAAAATGCCGGCGCCATTTTTGTCGGGAAGTATTCCGCGGTTGCCTGCGGGGACTACGCTGTCGGCACCAACCACTGCCTTCCGACAGCAGGGTACTCAAAGATGTATTCCGGTCTTGAGGTGAACCACTTCTGCAAGACTGCATCGGTCGAGATGATCAGCCGCGACGGGCTTGAAGCTATCGGGGACATCGTCGAGACAATCGCGACTGCCGAGGGTCTCCACGCCCACGCACAGTCGGTCCGGGTCCGGCGCGAACTCTGATCCGGAATACCAACGCGCTTTTCCTTTTTTTCACATTCTGTAAGGTACTGCACCATGACCACAACCTGGTGCAGGTAACCTGATCTGGTTGATATTTCACAACCGCGATCTGTTTTTTCCGGAAAAATCACAAGTCGGTTGAAACTGAAAAATCAGATCGTGATTGATCCGGATCAGGTTTTCAATCGCGATCACTGTTGCGCTTGAAAAATCAAAATCGAAAGTCGATTGAAAAATTTTTGGCACGATCTGATTTTTCCGGAAAAATCACAACTCACTTGCAAAAAGGTAAGCTGATCTGCAATAACCGGCAAAATGTCTTTCCGACGTGGTCCCCAATTATTCTTCGGATTTTTAATCATGATCCGATTTTTCTGTATAAATCAGATCCTGATTTTTCCGGAAAAATCACAAGTCGATTGAAACTGAAAAATCAGATCGTGATTGATCCGGATCACCATTTCAATCGCGATCACTGTTGCGCTTGAAAAATCAAAATCGAAAGTCGATTGAAAATGCAGGATACTGCAAAGCAGTTCCTGCAAGTGGGTATGAAATACCCACAAATTTCCGACAGGATCTGTTTTATTGGGAGAAACCTTGCGGTTTCATCTCTTGGTCCTGGATCGGAGACCTCGAAGACCTGAAGAGGGGCGAAGCCGACCTTCATGGTCTGATGACCTGCCTGACCCGGAACTCGTGGTGTCCGCTCTTAAAAAAAACCATAAAAACCGGAAGCGGGAGGGTGCTGTGCACCAGATGTCCGCCCTGGATTACCGTTTCCGGCTCGCGACTGCACCAAGGAGCAGTACGGCAAACACAAGCGCCGCAACCGGTACTGCCGGGGAAAGCGGGGTTTCGACTTCCTTATCCACGGCCGGCTGGAACGTCACCTGAGTAACGGCTGTTTCCTGGGGATTGGAGCGGAGCCGGTCGAGCGGCGATCCCACAACATACACGGAGTATGTCCCGGGCTTCAGGTTCCCTACGATGATTGACGTATCCCATTCATAGGTCCAGGTGCCATCCTTCATCGCAACCGGTGCCGTGGTAAAAAGGCCCCGCCCGGCAGCGATATTCAGGTTCTCAAGCGAGACGCCGCGGGGGTCAAGATCCGGTCCCGTGACAAAGAGGTAGACGGCGATCGTATTGATGCCGGTGACGGTGCCGTTTAAGATAACGGTATCGCCAATATGGGCTTGTGAGGGTGAGGCAAAGATGGTGATCGCCGGCGGTGGCGGGGGCGCGCCTCCGGTGATATTGACACCCGGCGCAACCGGGATGCCGGCAACCGGCAGGCAGAGGACGCCGGTTGCGAGCAGGGCCAGGAGAAGGACCATCCATCGCATATGAACAGGTTGTCGTTTTCCTCCTTTAAGCCCTGCGATATGCATGTTCAGAACTTCACCACCATGACTGCTTCTTCTTCCTTTTTCAGCTCGCCTTTGAGGTGTTCTGCATCGAACTCGTAGCCTTCCCACGGGTTGTAGTCTTCATAGAGCTCGCACTTGTCAAGCATATCCACAAACTCCTTGAGGAAGATCCGCGGAATGATGTCCACGCGCCCGCCAAACCGGGTCGTGATCTTCCGGATCATGGCCCGGATGAACCGGTGGGAAATCCTCTCGCGGTCCGGCTCGGTATATGCCTGCGCATAGACGTCAACAACCCGGAGGGCGACCTGTTCGAGCTTGGATGTGTCAAATTTCGAAAGAACGATCTGGGGCTGGCGGGGATTTTTGAACCCGTCGGTCTGGACAATGCTGATCCGGTCGTAGAGCGGGGGGACTGACCGGATCCCGCGGGAACCGTCGTACATCGCCGGAGTACCGGTGAAGAGGAAGTAGGTCCGGGGCATCTCTCCCCGGTCCAGGGCATCGATGATCTGGACAAGCGTCTGGTAGCCCTTCTCCCGCTGGCTCCGCTGGAGCCCCTGCGTGACCTCCATCTCGTCAACAGCGATCGCAATCCCGCTGTAGCCGGCCCCGTGGATGACTGCCACAAGGCCCCGGAGGAAGAGGAACGCGATCGAGTCATCAATATCGCCCCGGATCCCGGCTTTTACCTTGAAGTCCCTCCCGATATTGGGCTCCGCGGAGATCCAGCCAAGGGCTGCCTGCGCCAGCTGGAAATCCCCGGCATTGTTCGCCCGGTAATAGGTGCGCAGGGCCGCAGCAAGGGCCGAGTTCACTTCAGAGATGCCCGCAAGCGCAGCCTCAATCTCCTTTCCGGTGGCCTCCTCAAGTGCTGCATCGGCCAGTTCCCCGCCGCTGACCGAGAGGATCCGCTCCTCGATCCGGTAGAGCCAGTTGTCCACGATCGTTTTGAGGGCGTGTTCCTCCTCCTTTGTCCGGAGCCCGGCGCAGACCTGCTGGTAGATACTCTTTACTTTGTGGAGGGGAGCCTGCGATGAGATGACAACGTGAGATGTAACAAAGCCCTTCTCCCGTGCAATCTCCAGCGACCGGGCAACAAGGAAGGTCTTGCCACTCCCGTATTCGCCGCGGATGAACTTGGTATCCCCGCCGCCCTGGGAAACATAGTCCAGCTGCTTTGCAATGACTCCTTCCTCGATATCAAGCCCGACGGCGATCCGCTCAAGCCCGCCCG
This sequence comes from Methanomicrobiales archaeon, assembly GCA_012798365.1. Taxonomy (GTDB): domain Archaea; phylum Halobacteriota; class Methanomicrobia; order Methanomicrobiales; family Methanospirillaceae; genus Methanoregula. The sequence goes on from JAAZNH010000105.1 coordinate 3,631, forward strand.
CCGGTACGGTCCCGCGCCGGAGGGCATTGATGATATTGATGCTGGCAAGCCGGGTCTTGTCCATCCGTTCAGGTTCCGGTATATTCATACACTTCTCCCTCCTCGCCTACCCCTTTCTTCTCGATGACCGACAGCCCCTGCGCCGCCGCTTTCTGGATAAGTGCATTCACCATGCCGACAACCCGGCGGGTCCCGAGCACCTTGCGCAGGTCCATCTCGGTTGCGGTGCGGTGGGCTTTGAGGAACTCAAGCAGTTTCTGCTCCGGGTCGGTAAGGCCGGCGAGGTTTGCCATGGCACGGGGTGGGACGGCAGGCTCTTTTCGCCGGTGCGCCGGTTTTGCATGGAGGATTGGCCGGTCGGCTACGGATCGCTCCTTGCAGGCCCGGATAAGCCCGAGGAAATCTTCCAGGCGCAGGGCGCGGGAGGGTTCCGGCAGGACATCCATGCCCGCAAGACAGAGATATTTGCATCCGGCAAAATCCATCTCTTCAAGAGCATTGGATGCGGTGATGAAAAAAGCCATTGCAAGCAGTTCAAGACCGTCCGTACCCAGCGACGCCCTCCGTTCCTCGAGGCGTTTTGTCAGCTGTTCCATCAGGCGGCGGAGCCGGTACATCCGGATTGACTTATCCACGATGGCTGCGGCAACGCGGGTGAGGTCGCCCCCTTTCCTGACATTTGCAAGGATATAGAGCATCACCTTCTCGCATTCCCGCTCCTCTCCCTGGTCAATGAGGAAGCGGGCATACTCAAGGCCTCCGGTCAAAAAGTCGGACCGGTACGCCCGGTAGAACCAGGACCGGGCCTCCGGGGAATTGCCCCCATCAAGGTAGTAATGCGCTGTCTCAAGCAGGCTTGCGACATTCACGTCACCGGAAACGAGGTCAAGGAACCGGCGCTCTGCCCCTGCCTTGTCGGGATGGCTTTTGACAAAGTGGCGGTACCTGCTGATGATATGCCGGAGCTGTTCGAGATCGTTTTTCGCTGCCAGTTCATCCCGTACAAGAGTTTCGAACGCGGTTTCTGCACGGGCCAGCTGGCCGTCCTTTGCAAGGATCTCGCATTCAAAAAGGCGGTACCGGGGATTCGCGGAGTGCTCAAGGAGCCGGCGGGTTGCATCAAGTGCCCCTTTAAGGTTGCCACTGGCGTCCTGGAGCAGGACAAAGTCAAAGAGGATCTCCTCGTCCGGGTCATCGCAGGTATGGGCCGCGTAGGCCTCAATCGATGCGGGCAGGTCATAGCGGGAGAGGGCGTCCAGGTATTTCCTGAGGAGTTTTTTATCCTTTGTTGCCCGGTACGCGGCACAGGCAGCTTCCGCAGCCATTTTGTGATCTTTGGTCTTTCCCAGCGCATCGATGTACTCGTGGCCTTTTTCCGCCCCCTCGCCCAGGACGGCATGGGTTTTTAATGCCTCGGCAGCTTCGCCGGTCTCAATGAGGGCCCGCATAAGGCTGCGGACATCCTCGGGTCTCCTGCCGATCTGGACCAGGCGGCGGAGGACCCGCAGAGCTCCCCCGTAGTCCCGTCGTCCGAGCAGGTACCCGGCATAACTCCGGAGGGCATCCTGGTTCGTGGGGTCCAGGTGGACCGCGGTTGCATACTCCGCTATGGCGCCTTCATCGCCCCTTGCTTCGAGCACCTTTGCCAGGTAACTATGGACATAGGAGGAGTCCGGCATCTTGCGGGCCAGGTCAAGGAACGCGGCTTCTGCATCCTCGAGCCTGCCGGTGAGGAAGAGGTTGGTTGCAGCAAGGACCTCGACAGCCGGATCGTGCCCGGCTTCAAGAATGACCTGGCAGTACTTCAGGGATTCAAGATATCTCCCGTCTTCAAAAAGGCGGAATGCCTCTTTCTTACGCTCCTCGGGGGTGGCGGGAATCATGCACGGCTCTTGCAGAACCGGACCCGGACAAGACCGGCCAGCATCCGGATCATGTCCCGCTTCTGCACGCGGGAATCCCCTTTGTTCTGCCATTCGATGGGAACTTCGATTACCGAGAACCCGGCATTCTTCATGCGCCAGAGCAGTTCGACATCAAACTCGAATCCCCGCGCAACCATCAGCGGGAGGACGGCATCGGCTGCCTGTTTTGAGAAGACCTTGGCCCCGCACTGGGTGTCATGGTAGGTGAGGCCGAAGAGGAGGCGGATAAGCAGGTTGAATCCCCGGCTCTCGACCTGGCGCATTACGCTCTGTTTCACGGTCATGGTGGCCCCGTCCACCCAGCGGGACCCGATCGCCCCGTCGGCACCGCGGAGGGAAGCAAAGAGCCGGAGCATCTCCTCCATGCTGGTGGACCCGTCGGCATCCACGTATCCCACGAGCGGGGCCTGTGCCTCACGGAGCCCGGCCAGGACCCCTCCGCCTTTCCCGAGGCGGTGATCGAACCGGAGGCAGCGGATCACGAGATCGGCCCGGCGGGCAGCGATCGCGTCAACGATCTCCGCAGTGCGGTCAGTGCCGTCACAGACCACGATCAGTTCCCCGTCGAACTGCCTGATGGAGTCAAAGAAGAGCGTTATCCGTCTCTCCTCGTTATACGCGGGGATGACCAGGCTCATGTTCGGGATGGTGTTTCCCGTGGTTGTTTCTGCAGTGTTCGGGGTCATGGTGATGCGGGAGAGCAGGAGCTGCCGGCACAGGGGAGCCGTGCACGTGCAGGGATGGTACTACTAAGTTCGCCGGTTCTGCCAATAACATTACTGGTGCAAAACCCGGTGCACTCCTTACGGGTGCCGGACCGGACTACTGGTGCTTGAGGATGTGCTGGCCGAGTTTTGTGCCGGGCCGGTACTTCTCGGCCATGGCGAGGGCTGTTCTCCGCAGATCGTTGTGCTCCACAATACAACTCTCCGGGGGCGGGCTCTTGCGGAGTATCTGGGAGGTGTTCTCGGTGATCTGGATAAGTTCGGTTGCGATGACTGCATTGAGCCAGATGAGGTCGGCAAGCATCTCTTTTGTGTCTTTGTCCTGCATACAGCAGAAGATGGAACCTCTCTCTTATTAATCCCGGGCGTTCGTGCCTGGGAATGAGGATCCGGGACGACAGAGAAGAGAAAAAAGCGGCACGTTAATCCTCTTTGCGCCCGAACCTGACTAGCAGGATAGCATGAATTATCTGCAAAGGATTACAACCGAAGGGCAGTCTGCCAACCCGTTCTTCTGCCTGATGGGAATTGACGTAGCCTCTGTCGGGGACGGAACTGCCGTGCTGAAGATGACTATCCGGCCTGACATGTACAACGGGGTTGGCTGGCTGCAGGGCGGGATGCTTGCCGCGATCGCTGATGAGGCAATGGCCCTTGCATTGTATACCCGGCTTGCAGAGGGAGAAGGGATTGCCACCATATCAGAATCCACCAGTTTTATCCGCGGCGTGCGGGAGGGCACAATCCTTGCCGAGGCCCAGGTTATCCGGAAAGGCCGCCGGGTTGCATTCATGGAGAGCATTGTCCGGATGGATAATTCAGAAAAGACTGTTCTTGCACGGACAACCGCATCGTTTGCCGTGACGTCGGAAAAACCGTGAAAAGCCTTCAAACGCCCGGTATCATCCCCTGTCCTGAATCCCGCTGCCGGTAAGGACCCGGTAATCCCCAAAAAAGCAAAACCGGTAAGAATCCCCGTGAAACGCGGGCGGTGAATACAAAAAAAGTTATTTCTTTTCTTTACCCTTTCCAGCCGGCTTTGCCTCTTCTTTTCCATTCCTGACCCGCACGAACAGGATGATGGCGCCGATCGCGATGACCGCGATGAGTCCATAGAAGATCAGGGTGGAATCAGCAGACTTCTTTGCGTCAGCAAGACCTGCCGTGGCATCGGTGTTCCTCGGGTCCAGCTCCAGCGCTTTGGAGTAGGCTGCCACCGCATCGCTGCTGCGTCCTGCCTTCACGAGTGCATTGCCCTTGTTGATCCACCCCTTGATGTAGGTCGGATCCAGCTCGACAGATTTTGTATAGGCATCAGCGGCATCGCTGTATTTTCCCATCTTATAGAGCGCATAGCCCTTGTTGTTCCAGAGCCCTGCCGATTTCGGGTAGAGGACAATGCCGTCGTTTGCGGTCTTCAGCGCATCATCGTACCTGCCCAGCTCCGTGAGGACCCCGCTCTTATCCTTGTAGGTATACATCAGGCCGTCTCCCATGCCAAGCAGCGTGGTGTTGGAAGCAAGGACCTTGTCGAAATATTCGAGGGCTTTTTCATAGGCCCCGTTTGCAATGGCCTGCTGGCCGATGTTATAATAGGTGGTTGCTTCATCATCACCGGCAGACACCGGCTGGATGCAGATGGCCGCCATGGTAACGAGTGCCAGGATGGTAAGAAACTGCTGCATGTTCATACCATAGCTGTAGTGCTCAGGGGAAAATTAAGGTTACCCTCGTTGCCGCATGCCGTCCGGTGCGTCGGGAACCACAGAAATTCCAGAATATCAATTGCATTACCTGGGCTGTTTACCCTGCCCGGTATCTCCCGTAATTTCTGGAATAAGATAACACTAATACGGAATATGAATAAAATATACTGCAACTGGGGAGATCTCATTGAAGTACATCATTGTTACCGGCGGTGTGATGAGCGGACTGGGCAAAGGAATCACGGCTGCGTCCGTGGGCCGCATCCTGAAGAACCGGGGCTACCGGGTCACAGCCGTCAAGATCGACCCCTACCTGAATATCGATGCAGGGACCATGAACCCGGCCCAGCATGGGGAAGTATTCGTCTTAAAGGACGGCAGCGAAGTTGACCTCGACCTCGGGAACTACGAGCGGTTCCTGGACATCGAGCTCTCGGCGTCCCATAACATCACCACCGGCAAGGTCTACCGTACGGTCATCGAGAAGGAACGCCGCGGCGATTTCCTGGGTGAGACCGTCCAGATCATCCCCCACATCACCGACCAGATCAAGACCTGCATCCGGCAGGCGGCAGAAGAGGCGTTTCCTGACGGGACAAAGGCTGACATCTGCCTGGTCGAGGTTGGCGGTACAGTTGGCGACATCGAGAGCATGCCCTTCCTAGAGGCCATCCGCCAGATGCGGGGCGAGCTCCCGCCGCAGGATTATGTCCTTGTCCATGTCACCCTGATCCCCGAGGACACCATGGGCGACATGAAGACCAAGCCCACCCAGCACTCGGTCAAAGCCCTGCGGGAACTCGGTCTCCACGCGGATATCATCGTGGGCCGCAGCGACAACCCGATAGGTGCCGGCACCAAGCGGAAAATCTCGGCGTTCTGCGACCTTCCCCAGAGCGCGGTCATCTCCGCGGCAACGGCCCCGGACACGTACGCTGTCCCGATGGAGATGGAGAAGGAGGGCATTTACGATGTCCTCTCGGCCCACCTCGGGCTTGACAAGAAGGACCCCGACACCACGTGGTACCGGATCGTGAACCGGGAATACACGAACCGGGTCACCGTTGCCATCGTGAGCAAGTATGGCATCGAGGACGTGTACATCAGCATCAAGGAATCGCTCAAACACGCGGGACGTGCGCTCTCGACCGAAGTGAAGATCGCATGGCTCGATGCCGAGCGGTACGAGCGGTGCTCGCTCAAGGACTATGACGGTATCCTGATCCCGGGTGGCTTTGGCAAGCGGGGTATCGAGGGCAAGATCGAGGCAATCCAGTTTGCCCGCGAGAACAATGTCCCGTTCCTCGGCCTCTGCCTCGGGTTCCAGCTGGCAACCGTTGAATATGCCCGGCACAAGGCAGGCATCGCGGATGCCACAAGCGAGGAGTTCGGGGAAGGCACACATGTTATTGCAATCCTCCCGGAACAGGAGAACGTAAACCAGCTGGGCGGCACCATGCGCCTTGGCAACTACACGGCGGACATCTGTGAAGGGACCCTCACCCACAAGCTCTATGGCGAAAAGCAGATCATCGAACGCCACCGGCACCGGTACGAAGTGAACCCGCAGTACATCGCGGACCTGGAGAAGGCAGGCCTTGTCTTCTCGGCAGTGAACAAGAACCGGATGGAGTGCCTTGAACTCCCCGGCCACCCGTTCTTCTTTGCCACC
>JAAZNH010000106.1 GCA_012798365.1 Methanomicrobiales archaeon
CACGCATATCAGCAACATAACCCAGTTCCGGAGTTCTTCCGGCGAACCGGTCCATACCCTGTTCGGGCAGGAGAGCATCACGCACAACAACGCCATCGGGTTTGTTGCCAGTTTCCCGTCCGAACGGATCTATTACCCGCTCATCCCGACATCCGCGTATGGTGACCGGCAGGTGCCGGTCATCCTGTATGTCAATAGTTTTGTCACTCCTCAGTTGTATGATTCCATCCGCCACGACACAGAAGTAGTGTATTTCACGGACGGTCATAGCACACCTGACGAGAAGCTGGCGTTTTTTTATAATGGCAGGAGTCAGATGCCGGACCAGAAGTACACGAAAATCCGGATCACGGCGCCATCCGGCCAGTTCACGGAAGACCTCTGGATCGATCCAACCCCGCCGCCGGAGATCCGGCTCTTCGAATGGTACCTGGACAACCGTATGCTGCCTTCCGTCATCAGCTACATCATCTTCTCGCTCATCGCATCGCTGGCTGCCGGCTTTATCGTGTTCCGGAAACAGAATCCCTCATCCCGCACGCTGCTTCTCCACGGTCTCTGGAACTGCACGACATTCATTGGTTTTGTCATTATGACCCGCCGGAATTTCCCGCAGGAAATGTACGGGAAGCGGGTGCCGTTTGTTATTGCGTTCTACGGGATATTCGGCCTCCTGCTCAGCGCGTGGACCATTGCCCTTGCACCCTCCCTTGCCCTGGCAGTCCTTGGAGGCTGGATCCTGACTCTCCTCTCGCCGCTCCTCTCGCTCCTGCTCATCCTTGTCGGCCTGATGATTGCATCCGGCGTTGCCTCGTCCGATCTCTCTGCGATGATGTTAGGTGGAATGCTTGCCATCCTGTGTTTCATCCTCGCGTTTGCCCCGGTTCCAGTACTCATTTGGCTGAGACGCTGGATTGATCCAGAGACCGGGCTGCAGGAAGCGAAACGTACGGAACCGGAATCTCCCGGTCCATCTCCCTGATACCTTTTTTCCATGACGTTTTACTTCGTCACGACAAGGTTTTCGAACTTCACATCCAGTTCGTTATCATTCATCGGGGATGGCAGCGTGCAGGTGACCATCGAGTCCCGGGAAACATGGCCTCCTGCTGTGAGGGTACCAAGGTACACCGTGTGCCAGCAGATCATGTGGCCCAGGTAATAGAAGTTGGACGAGACTGTCACTTCGCGGGCATCGGTTGTGCCGACATTGAATGCCTCCGTGTGGACCAGGAGCGGCCGGGGGTTGCCGGAACTGGTAGCCCCTTGGGGGTACATCCAGTAACCGTCCACGTGGATCTGCGGGATGCCCGAGGTGATCCGGGGGCTTGTAGTGGTTGCAAACGTGACCGGAAGCGTTGCCGGAAGGTCCATGAGTGCTGCAGGGACTTTTGCCGTGCCACCGGGGGTGATCGTGACCGGGGCAGACCAGCGCTCGTACCCCTCAAGCCGGAGTTCCACGGTGTGGCTGCCGGCCGGGATGCCGCTGATCGTGGCCGGTGTTGTGCCCCGGTATTCCCCATCAAGATAGAGTTCCGCGCCCGCCGGTATTGACGTGACCTGGACCGTCCCGGTCTCAACTGCCAGCGGGGGGGTTGTGGTGCATCCGGCAGCAAGGATCGCAATCACGAGCAGGACTAATAGAGCAATGAGACGGGGCTGGCGGGACATGGTTGACAAGCTCAGGAAGCATGTGCAAGGGTAAATGTTTTGTGCCGGATCCCCCTGGTCCGATCGCAATTATCATCCCGATTTCTATTGCTTTTCCTCAGTGCAAGAAAAAAAGGAAAAAAAAAAGAAAATGAAAAGAAAAAACCGCCAATTTATTCCGGCAACCATCCAAGCACCATCAGCGCAAAACCGGCCGAGACGAATGTGCCGATGACCGAGAGGACGGGCTGGTTAACAAGGAACATCTCCCGCAGCGGGTAGATCATGAATGCAAGAGCAAAGAGAAACGCCCCGGCCAGGATCTCCGGGTGATCGGAGAGGGAATGCACAAGGCCGATGATAAGAAACGCCCCGCAGACGAAGAAGTAGGCAAGCGTGATGATGGTTGCTGCATTCAGGCCGGCCAGAGCAATCACCGCTGCCGGAATGATGAGGCACGCGGCAAGGATCAGGTGGATGAGCGGGGAGGTCTTTTTCACGACAGGAAACCCTTTCCGGAATGCCATTGCAATAACAAGGAATGAGGCGATCATCCCAAGGTCGATGATGCTTGGAAAGACCAGTGCCCGCTGGCCGGAGAGGACGATCGCGTACCACCCGATGTTGCTGATGCCCCAGAGGCCGAATCCTGCGGCGGCAAACAGGTATGTCTCGTTTGTGCGGTTGTTGTTCCAGAGGTACAGGAGCGCCAAAGCCCCGATCATGGCTGTAATGATCTGGAGGTAGTTGCTCAGTGCAAGGAATGTGCCGCCCGGGAGGAGCAGGATGATGAGGGCAAGGATAAACGCCCCGGCAATTACCGCAACAAAGAAGCCGGAGAGTAACCGCTGGCCGGGAACGGCCGTAACCGGGTGAGCCTTTTTCTGCATATTGGCATCGTAGGGATGCCGGATAAAAAAAGGTTGTGCACCGGTAATGATCAATAGCACCGTTTGTTAAAAGCCAATTATTGATTCAATTCTTTGGGCAAACGCCGCGGGGCCGGAGATAAGTGCCGGGACTGGTGATTGTTTGCCCTTCCGAACCCGCCCTTTCACGTATGATACTGTTTCAGCTGCCGGGCAATATGGCTGACAACATCCTCGAAATGATCGTCCGAGCAGGCAATGGTGATGTCTGCGTACTGGTGGTACAGCGGGACGCGCTCGTTGTACATGTCGTGGAGGGTTAAGCCCTTGTGGAGAACGATGCCCCGGGTCCGGATATTTTTCAGGCGCTTTTCCATGACCTCAAAGGGGATGCTGAGATAAACGACAACCCCGTGGTTTTTCAGGTGCTCCATGGCCCTGCGGCTGTACACGACGCTGCCGCCGGTCGCAATCACGGCCCGGTGCCGGTGCAGTCCGAGAATGGCCTGCTCTTCGAGCTGCTGGAACGTGTCAGTCCCGTCTGTGTCGATAATATCCTGCAGGAGCCGGCCGGCCGTCTCCTGGATCAGGAGATCTGTGTCAATGAACTTCCGGCCAAGCGTTTTCGCAAGAAGTACGCCAATAGTGCTCTTGCCGGACCCCGGCATTCCGATGAGAACGATATTTTTCATGGGTTTTATTCCGGTATCGTGTTCCTAAATCATATATCTGTATCGTGTTTTGTGAGGGGGGTGGCAGGGAAAAATGTCCGGGCTCTGGTCTGATCTGGATAACCGTTGCGGAGGTGCTGTATCCATTAAATTTAAATCAATTAATCAACAAAAATATTTTATACAAATATTTCAGCATATCCTTTGCAGGAACGCGCTGTCCCACTCTTCTGGATGTGGTGGAAGGGGCGGCGGGATCTCTGCTCCGGTACCGATACGGACTAAGGTGCGGCTGTACGCGTTGATCTCCGGCATGGCAAAAACCCTGCGGGTGATCCCGTCCCCGCCGTGTTGTCGTTCCGGCCTGGTACCGGTCATGACAGCAACAGAAGGTGATCCCTATCAACATCCAGGTAATTTCCCCCCATTTCCGTACCCTTTCATCGTGGAAGGTTGCAGCCTGTATTTCGAGTGCGCCACTGCCGCGGTTTCCCATATAACTCCCGAGGCCCTTTCGCCGGAGATAAAGAGCCAGCTGTATCCGGACGGCGATTATCATGCC
>JAAZNH010000107.1 GCA_012798365.1 Methanomicrobiales archaeon
CCATGGACCCGAGTTTGGGGAACCGCTCTGCAACTTCACGTGCAACCGGCCCCTTGATCTCAGTTCCCTTGGGTTCATTCTTCTCATCGACTACAACAACAGCGTTGTCATCGAAAGATACACGTAATCCACTCGGTCTGCGCATCTCTTTCTTCGCACGGATAACAACCGCGCGAACGAGTTTGCGGCGCATATCCGGGGTTCCCTTCTGGACGCTGGCCGTACAGAGGTCGCCAAGACCGAGCTTGGGCTGCCGGCGCCGGACACCGTGGTACCCGAAGACAGAGATGATCTGGACTGTCCGTGCACCCGTGTTGTCTGCGCATGCAAGCCGTGTTCCGGTCGCAAGAGACCTTGGCGTCTTTGACTGCTTTGCCTTCATGGCTTCTGCACCTCGACAACAACAAAGGTCGTGCTCTTGGAGAGCGGTCTGCACTCAGCAATCTTCACCATGTCGCCAACTTTTGCCTGGATGCAGGGGGGGTTGTGGGCATGGAGCTTGGAGCTGCGTTTTTCATATCGCTTGTATTTACGGACATAGTGCAGGTAATTCCGTGCAACTACGACCGTTCCCATCATACGATCGCTCACGACTTTACCGGTGATCACCTGGCCGCGCACCGGTAAAGTGCCGTGAAACGGACAATTAACGTCCTTGCATTCCGCACCGGGAGCCTGAACGTTTAATCCAATGTTTTGTGCCATTATGTTATCCTCTTCTTATCATGCAGGTTGATCCTTCTTTCAGGAGCCAGTATCATAACGGAGCCATCTATCTCAACAAGCTGCCTGCCGGGCAGGGCAATGCGGAAGGTGCTGTGCATCTTTTCGATACGCTTGACCCCCCGCACGGTTTCAATGACCAGCAGGTTTTTTGTCTCATCGATGATGGTTCCACAAATTCCCCGGTGATTCGGGTTTGCAGCTCCTGATACCAGAATGTCAAGGCCAATGAGTTCATGGCCAAGGACATTCCGGGAACAGATCATGCAGTTCTCCTGCGGTTCTGCTCGGTCATCATACGGGCAATGGTGCGCCGGAGTTCACGGATGTGGCCGGGATTCTCGGTTGCGCCACCTGCACTGACCTTTCCATAGTGCTGGACAAGCTCCATCCGGAGTTTTCCCATGTTTTCCTGCAGTTCAACATCAGAGAACTGTTGGACATCCTTTGCTCTGAAGATCGCCATTACTGGTCCTCCCCTAATTTCTCATCGGGAAGTGCTGGTTCTTCAGATTCCGGGTCTGCTGCAGGGACTGCAGAGGTCTTTGCTGCAGGGACTTTCTTTTCCTGCTCAAGAATCTCGAAGTGATCCGGCAGTTTTGCTCCTGCGGGCACGAGTTTGACCTGGACACCGATAACGCCGAGTTTCTTGATCGCGACTGCGTATCCTTTCTCAACGATGGTGTTGCTCGGTTCACCGCAGTGCTTGATATAGCCTTCAGTGAACTTCTGGGTCCTTGCACGTGCACCAGTCAGCTTGCCGGCGATAACGACTTCGCAACCGAGTGCACCCGAATCCATGACACGACGAAGGATGCTGGTTCCGGCCTTACGGAAGTACCAGCCGCGCTCAAGGGCGTTGGCCAGCCGCTCTGCCATGATCTGGGCATTGAAGCTGGGGTTGTTTACCTGCTGAACTTCAATCTGGGGGGATTCCACGCCGTAGTTCTGGGCAAGGTCCTGGGTGAGCTGGTGAACCAGCTTACCGCCTTTTCCAATGACGATACCGGGCTTCTCGGCAAAGATGGTGACCTGGGTCCCAAGGGGAGTCCGGGCAATATCCATACCGCCGTAACCTGCGCGCTTGAGTTCCTTTGAAAGGTACTTCTCAACGCGGGCTTTCCTGACGCCCTCGGCGATGAATTTTCTCTCGACTGCCATATTATGCCACCTCGCGGACGATGATCTCGAGGTTTACCGATTCCCGGACCTTGGGGGTTGCACGTCCCATTGCACGGGGGAAGAATGCCTTCTGTGCGCGGCCGCGGTTGGCGGTTGCATGGATGATCTCGAGGTTTTCGGGGTCGAGACCGACATATTCTGCATTCTTCTTGACCGATTCAAGGAGACGGATGTATTCCCTGGATGCCTTGACGGGATACCGCCCGGCATCCCAGTTACCGGGAAGGCCGCGCTTGTGCGCAACATTCCGGCAGAAGCGCCGGAAGGGGACTGCCTTCTTGAGCTTGACAACCTCGTTGAGGTATGCAATCGCATCGTTGACGCGCTTGTGCCTGATGAACCCGGCAATCTCGATTGAGTGCTTGGGGGACATGTTGAGCTCGTTGGCTTTTGCACGAGCAATGTTGTCGCCCTTTGTTTTGTTGGAGTAATCAATGCGTGCCATGGCCATCACTTCAGGGGAA
>JAAZNH010000108.1 GCA_012798365.1 Methanomicrobiales archaeon
CGAATTGTTTGGGGGCATCAGCCCCCATCATCTCTCTTGAGGATTTCAATAGAGCAATAAATAAAAAAAGATGCGGGTCTGGGCGCCGTGAATAGCGCAGGAATCCATATCCCGGTTCTGTTACGGATATCAGGCCGGAGCCAGCCTTATATAATGACCTGCTTGACCTGCGGCAGGGCCCGGATCTCCTCGATGACACCGTGCGGGAGGGGTTCTTCGACAATAATGACCAGCTTGGGTTCTTCGGCAAACTGCGGGTCGGTGACAAAGATCTGCCGGATGGAGAGCATGTGCGAGGTGAGGACCCGGACTGCTGCGCCGACAATCCCGCGTTCGCTTGCATTCTTGGGAAGAACCGTGATGACCGTATAGCCAAGCGATTCGGCAACCCGGGAAAGGTCCGGGGTTGCACGCATATTCAGGAAGATCTCACAGAGCTCCGGTCGTTCCAGGATCCGCCGGGCCGTGGAATCCACAACGCGCCGGTCAGACCCGATCGCCTTGGCAATCGCCGTTGCCGGGACCTCGATGCCATTGCAGCTGATCCGCCCGTCAGCGGTTACCCCAAAACCATTCTCTAAGAGGAACCGTACCACACGGCTCTGGGACGGGGAGTCGGCAAAGTCGTGGATGATATCAGACCACATACTCACCACTGGGTATGGTGCATATAAAAATACACCGATGCAGTCCCGGCATCATCAGTGCCGGCATCTGGCAGAAGCGGGGTGCCGGACTTTTCTTAAGAACATGACCCGGCCGGACTGCACAGAGCGGGTATACGCGGCACACCGGCCGCCGGGATACAAGCGGTCAGCCCGGAGTGCCGGGCAGACTGGCATACACCAGCCGGATCGATCCATCCGCAATCCCGCGATGACCCTGCCCGGTCTTCCCCCGCTGGCGCATGACCGGTCTTTCTCCCTGCGCGGCAGCGGGTTGCAGGCTGCCGAACATCACCCGGGACAGAGAGGTGCGGACGGATATGCTCCCCTTGTTCCGTAAGCCTTTATTACATAGACAACCTCTTTGTTATGGCACAAGGGCGAGGGTAGCCAAGCCAGGTCAAAGGCGCTAGGTTGAGGGCCTAGTCTCGTAGGAGTTCTTGGGTTCGAATCCCATCCCTCGCATTCTTTTCAGGTTTTTTCACGCCATACGCCTGCGTTTCTCACGCCGGCATCCACGGGTTTAATCCGGTTCTGCCATCCGGTTCGATCATACAGCTATAACCAATTCACGCAGACCGGATGGTGCAATGGATCCGGCGTATGTTCACAGCAGGTTCATCACGGAAAACGTTGGGAAGAGTGACCCGTTGTGGAATGAAAACAGAATCGGTTAAGTGCTTGTAACTACGACGTATATTAACCGCAGAATGAAAAGCCCGTTGTTTCCTTGACCGGATGAGCGGCTGTTCTGACCATCCGGATACCATGTCTTCCAGCAGATCTCTTATCACGGTTCTTCTTGCCATCGGGGTCGTGTGCTGTTTCTGTACCCCGCCGGCCAGCGCAGCAGGGACCCTGATTCGCCTGGGTTCGGGGACTGGTTCTTCCGCAGCAGCAGATACCGGTGGAATGTTCAACATCTCTTCCCTGGTATCGGAGATCAGCCCGGGCATGGATCCGGCTCCCGCAGCCACCACCGCACCCCCCTCGATGACGGCCGGGGCGGACCAACCACCACGGGTATCAGGTGTGACACCTCGTGCTTCACCTCCCCTCACACCATCCACTCCCGTATCGGGGGAAGATACCGCAGGGAGCAGGGATGCAGGCACTGCGATGCTCGCACCCCCGGATACCAACACATCCGGGGAAGAGGAAACGGCCGTTCCTTCGTCCGGCTGGCCGGGTTTTTCAGAGGGTAACCTTCCGGTGATGATGTTCCCCGAACAGGATGAACCTGAACTGATCAACCTGACTGCCATCGCAGATGAAGAAAACCAGACCTATGCCTACAACCTGGTGGACAAGGGAATTGAATGCTACGAGGCGGGAAACCATAAATGTGCATTCGAATCGTTCGAGACCGCCCATGGGATCCTGCCGCAGGATGCTAACATTCTGTATATCCAGGCCCAGGCACTCTCGTACCAGGACCGGAATGATGAGGCACTCAGATCGATTGAGAAAGCAATTGCCTCTGAACCCGAGGCTGCTGAACTCTGGTACCAGAAGGGCATCATCCAGAACAACCGGGGCGACTATTTTGCATCCGGGGCCAGTTTTGATCGGGCATCCGAACTGGCACCGGGGTATGAATTCCCGATCACGGACCGCTTTCCCATCAGCATCATCATTAAAAATGCAGCTGCTATCATCCTTTTCCTTGGCTTTTTGTCTATTGGTTACTTCTTTTACACCCGGGAAATTCGAAGATAACACCACCACCGGCGCATGACTGAAGGGCACACGGGACGGGTTGCACCCGGGACACGGGAGATCACGACATCGCACTGAGCGCAGGCACCCGGATGAAGTTGCGGGCGGTAAAACGCCTGGTGCACCGGAACTGGTTCTCTCCTGCAGACCGGTCCGGGCTTGCACAGGGATTATTTCTTATCGGCTTCCTCATCCCTGCCAGCGGCAACCTGTTCATCGGCTGATGCCATGGCAGTCTCAAAGATATCGCGGTCTTTTACCGATTCCTTTCCGCCATACCGGACCCGCTCATAGATTGCAACAAACCGGGTAAAGGCGGCACTGTAGGGTTGTTTCCCGCAGGAGCGGGAGATCTCCCGTGCGGTCAGGGTCCGGTACTGCCGGATGTTCAGATCGTTTGCAATCCGTTTTGCCAGCTGCTGGTACACCCCCCATGATGCCGCACGCAATCCCTGCTCCCGGAGCATCCGGGCATACAGGGCAACAAGATCCGAGACGTCATCGCCGGAGGTGCGGGTCCATTGCTGCCGGTAGCTGTCGGGCACTTCTGCCACCCCGGGCCGGGAACTGCCGGCCGGGTCGCCGCGGGATGATGGTGCCGTAGTCGCGTCGCGTGTCCTTCCCCGCAGGAACAGGCTCACTCCCGCCACCAGCATAACGCCCATGAACGCAAGCAGGATCGCAAACCAGACCGGCCGTGTCTGCGAGTCAAGGCCGCTGAACAGGGGGATGTCGATGATGACAGGATCGCTTTCGGATGGGCTGATCGGGAATCCTTCCCCGGTGAACCGGGCGATCACCGTATGCCGGCCCGGGGAAAGTCGGACTTTTTGCCGGAAATACCCGTCATCATCCGTTGTTACCGTAAAGAGGCGGGCCTGGCCGGAGTCAACGTTGACCGGCGCCCTCGCCACGGGGCCGTCACTGGCATCGAGATATCCTTCAAAGAACACCGTACCCTCCGGATCGGGATTGCTTGCCGAGAGGTAGAGGGATGAGGGCGCAGGACTGATCATCAGCGGCCGGGCTTCGGAGCGGGACGTGGGTGACCGTGTGTACACTGAATGGGTGCCGGCCGTGAGGTGCTCAACCGGGACCTGCATGGTGTAGAACCCGTACCGGTCGGTTGCGGTCGTGGAGACGGGTTTGCCATCAATATAGAGGACAACCGGGTTGTTCTCGGAGCGCGGGGTCGTTGACCCGGCAGGCGTGAGCGAGATCCCGGAGTACTCGATGGTCCGGCCGTATTCACCGGTCTCGGGCATGACCGCAAGTGACAGGCTCTTTCCTTCCTCCCCGGGCTGGGCCGGGTTCGTCACTCCCGCGGTCCCGGGCTCCGGCGACGGGCCGGGACCTGACGATTGGCCGGTAGCTCCTTCCGTTTCCGGATCCGGGGTTGGTTGTGCAGGAGGGGTAACCGTAGGGGCGATTGTTGGCGGTATGGATGTGGTTCCGGGAACAGCAGGACTCGGCGTTGGAGTCGGGACGGGAGAACGCGGGGTAGTTGTGCCGGGTTTTTGCGTTTGCGAAGGAGCAGGGGAAACCGTCCCGTTTCCGGAACCCGCATTTTTATCCGTGGCCGGCGTTACGCCGGGCCGGGGGGACACCGCGGGGGTCGGGGACGGAACCGGGGTGTCACGGGCTAACGGCTGTTCAATCACCTGGACGATCTGGTCGACACGGTCTGCACTCTCTTTATTCTTTGACACGTCAAGGCCCAGCCTGCTGCCGACCGTGGCAACGTTCTCGGTTGCATTGCGGTACCGGAGGTTCAGGTTCTGGACCCGCTTGCGCAGCTCGTTGCCCCGCATCCGGAACGCGGTCCGCATCTCCTGCGTGCTCTCACTGTAATACTGGATCTCCATGGACTGGAGTTCGTCAAGGGAGATGGTGGTCTCAAGCAGGGCTTCAAGGATCTGTTTCTGGAGGGCAGTATTCTTCTCCAGTTCCTGGATCTCGCTGTCCTCCATGTCCAGCTTCACGATCAGGTTCTTGATGGATGCCCGGCGCTCACCGAACATCTCAAGGTAGCGCCGGGCCTCGTCGATATCATGGATCTCGAGGGTGAGGGAGACCGGGCCGATAATATCGATGAGCTCCTGCAGTTCCGGATCGATATCCAGGGAGCTGTTGATTGCCTGTTTTTTTAACGCATCCAGGTTGTCATGGTACCGGGATTTTTCCAGGTTGTCATGGAACTTTGAGGAGTGGGACGAAGGATCATTCTGGAGGGAGTACAGGAGAGGCGTTGAGAAAGAGAGGACGAGGGTGAGGATAACGGCGATCGTCAGAACCGCAAATACCGCGTACCGCGCCTTCTTGTTCATCGGGAAAGTAACTCCACAACGTTCTTACTGCCGTACTTGTGTTCTTTGGTTCGTTGCAGTATAAAAAGCCTCAAAAATGATCCTGGCCGGCTGTTAGTGCTGCCTTCGGATCACAAAAAAACCTGCGGCAAGGACAATACCAATGACTGCAATACCCGGCTGCACAGGAGTGGGAGTGGGATCCGGCGGGGCCATCTGCGAAGGTTCCGCAGCGGAGGTTTCGGTTGCTCCTGCGGGAGTTCCTGCTGCCTCCGGCACTGCCCTTTCGGGTGCTGCCGGTTGTGCAACGGTTTCCACGGACGGGTTTGACGGGCTGCTGACAAGGCCATAGGTGCTGAAGTGGGAGACCGGTATGCTGATCGTGCGGGTATCCGGATCAACCGTGGTGGGCAGCGTGATCCAGGTTTTTGTGGCAGGATCATAGAACCCCATGGTGATGGCCTTGCTGTTTCCACCTGCCTTTTCCAGGACCTGGTCCCATACTTCCGGGGTGAGGGTGAAGGAGAGGGTTGCTCCTCCGGCAGGGCTGAACTGTGTGCCGGCCGGTTCGCATTCCACGGCAATGCCCATGAGAGAATAGACATCGCCGGTTGCATCAGGGATATCTGCCGCATCGAGCGGGGTGAGGGTGATCTGGTTCACCGGCCGCGTATCTGCGCCGGTTACTTTCGTTCCCTGTTTTATCGTGAGACTTACCGTATACCCTGCGGAGGGGTCGGTTTTCAATGACGAATCGGAAAGGATCCTGCCTTCGTCATTGTGCAGCAGCGTCAGGGTGCTGGAGGGATAGCCCGGGGGAGCGAGCTGGGGGCCGGGTTCGGGGTTCGATTCTGCTTCAGGGCCGGAGGAGAAAACGTCATCTCCCCCGTTGGTTGGCCCTGATGAACCGCCCTGCGACGAAGAACCGATGGTATAGGTACGCGAAAAGATGGTGCCGCTTGCATCGATTACGTCAATGGCCAGGTGCCCGGAATTGACGTTGGTTATCGTGAACGTAAGATACTGGGTGCCGGAACCGGTGCTCCCCACGGTTCCTCCAACAGTGTAGTCAAGGAAGGTGACCGCGCCGGGGGTTTTTGTGCCTCTCATCGTAAGGACATAGGAGCCGGCATTGACGTCCGCCGTAGTAATATCGATCGGGTTGGTGCCCGCGGGAAGTGTCGGGTTGTAATAAATCTCACCATTGTTGTACTCGACCGTAAGAGGATTTGCTGCAACAGAATACCCGGTTGTGCTCAGGTGGACCGCAGATGACTGGAACCCGAAGGGCAGGTTCACGGTGTTGCTCACAACCGAGCTGCCAATCGTGTCCAGGTCGCCGGATGAGACACGGTACTGGAATTTGTCTCCGGCCTTGAGGCCGGTTACCGCGATGGTAAGGGAATCGCCGTTATGAAGGGTGATGGATGGATCGGTTACCTGGCTGACCGAGTATGCCATTGCACCTGGAATTGCAGCACAGGAAATGAGCAGAAGGAGAAGGAGGGGGCCGTATTTGCTCCAGTGTCCAGGTTTGCTCACGATCATTCCGGTCCCCTTTTGGATATTGCTATGTATTTTTACCCTGAAATGGTATAAATTCTCCGTTTTTTGGCCGATTGGGTTTACCACAATATGAAAAAATATATACAGTAGTGCGAGTCAAAATCTTGAATACTATCCGGGGATTTAAAAACCCGGTAGCGGATCCGCATCGTACCGCCAGGAGCTGGCAGTCACGGCCTTCCGGCACAAGAAAATCCCCCATACCTGCCGGAACAAAAAACCATACAGCAGGGGTACCTTTCCATGAGCAGTGCTTCCCGGTATTACTCCCTTGTCCGCCAGGTCCCGTCCATGGCGACGGATCTCATCCGGGCCGTCCGGCTCGTCTTTTCCACAACACCATACTGGACAACCATCGGGATCCTGTTTGTCTTTGTGCTCGGATTCCTGCCCCTCATCAGCCTTGTCATTATCAAAATCCTTGTTGACACGGTGACTGCGGGCATCATCAACCCCGACCAGGCGGTCTTTACCCCCCAGATCATCCTTATGCTGTGTGCAGCAGCGGGTGTAGCCCTCATCACGGCACTCTGTAATGCCGGGTCAACCTATGCAAACGAGGTCCAGGCCCTGGTGATGACCGAGAAGATCTCCGGCATGATACAATCACAGTCGCTTGCCCTTGACCTGGAATACTATGAAAACGCGGAGTACCTTGATACCCTCCACCGCGCACAGGAAGAAGGGCCGATGCGCCCGGCGCTGATCGTGAACGATCTCGTGCGGATCGGGCAGAACTGCGTCTCGGTTACCGTGATCGGCGCACTCCTCCTCTCGTTCTCCCCGCTTGTCGGGATCGGCCTGGTCTGTGCAACGATCCCGGCAGCCGCCTTCCGGGTCTGGTTCTCCAACAAGCGGTATATCCTCCAGCAGCGCCAGACCGAACTGGAGCGGCGGAACTGGTATTACCACATGATGCTCACCAATACCGATTTTGCCAAAGAGGTCCGGCTCTATGGCCTCGGACCCTTCTTCCAGGACCGGTACCGGAAGATCCAGAAAGAGCTCCGCACGACCCGGCTTGCCCTCTCGCGTTCGCGGATTTTCTGGGATGTGCTGGCCCAGGGGATTGTCACTGTTGCGATCTTCGGGTCTCTCTCAATCATCGTCCTGATGACGCTGCAGGGCGAACTCTCCCCGGGGGACATGGTCATGTACCTGGTGGGTTTCCAGCTCTGTATCGGGTATATCCAGTCAATCTTCGGGAGCATCACCTCCCTGTACGAAGACCAGCTCTTCCTGCGCAACCTCTTTGCCTTCCTTGACCTGAAGCCCCGGATTGTCTGCCCCCCGGATCCCGTCACGCTCCCGGGAAGGATGCAGGACGCAGTCCGCATGGAGGGCATCAGTTTCACGTACCCGGGTGAGCAGTATCCCGCCCTGTCCGATGTTTCCCTGACCCTGCATAAGGGGGAAGTGATTGCACTCGTCGGGGAGAACGGGGCCGGCAAAAGTACCCTTATCAAGATCCTGTCGCGGCTGTACACGCCACACAAAGGATCCATTACGGTTGACGGCCTCAGCCTTGCAGGAATGGATCCGGCCGCGTGGCGGGAACATATCACCGTGCTCTTCCAGGACTATGTCCATTATGACCTGACCGCCCAGGAGAATATCTCGCTCGGGGAGATCCGGGGCACCCATGATTTCACTGAGGTTGAACAGGCTGCCCGCATGGCAGGGGCTGATGAAGCAATCCAGCGGCTCCCGGGCGGATACCAGACCATTCTGGGAAACTTCTTTCACAACGGGCATGAACTCAGTATTGGGGAATGGCAGAAGATTGCCCTTGCACGGGCGTTTTTCCGCGAGGCTGATATCATCGTCCTTGACGAGCCGGCAAGTTCGCTTGATGCCCTTGCAGAAGCGGAGATCTTTGACCGGTTCCGGCAGATCATCAAAGGACGGTCAGCGATCCTGATAAGCCACCGGTTCTCCACCCTCAGGATGGCCGATCATATCTATGTGCTTGAACGGGGAACGATCATTGAGCACGGGAACCATGCTTCGCTGATGGCACAAAACGGCCATTATGCCACCATGTTCCGTGCACAGGCAGACCCGTACCGGGACTAAGCCGCCATCAATGCAGGGTACAGGCAGAGAGGGAAATCCAGGATTATGCCGGAATATGCCACCATACAGAAAACAGCAGTCCTGCCCCGGCTGCCGCTTGAGGGATCGCTTGACTTCACGTACCGGTGCAACAACAACTGCCGCCACTGCTGGCTGAGGATCCCGGCCGGTTCACCAAAAAAACAGCGTGAACTCACCCTTGATGAGATCATCCACATCGTTGATGAGGCGCGGGGCATGGGGTGCCGGTCCTGGTCATTGTCGGGCGGCGAACCCATGATCCGGCCGGATTTTCCGGAGATTTTTGATTATGTCACGAAAAAATCTGCCTCGTACTCGCTGAATACCAACGGGACCCTGATCACCCCGGAGATCGCGGAACTGATGACACGCAAAGGGCGCAAGATGGTTGCGCTCTACGGAGCCAGCGAGGCCGTCCACGATCACATCACCCGGAAAAAGGGATCCTACAAGGCAACCATGAAGGGCTTTTCCCTGCTGCAGGATGCCGGGGCAAAGTTTGTCGTCCAGCTCGTGCCCATGAAAGACAACTACCATGAATACTTGGCCATGGTGGAACTTGCAAAAACCTTAAGCAGCAGCTGGCGGGTCGGGGCACCCTGGCTCTTCCTTGCAGCGGATGGTTCAGAGAAGAAGAATGCAGAGATCCGCGCCCAGCGCCTGCCTCCCCGCGAG
>JAAZNH010000109.1 GCA_012798365.1 Methanomicrobiales archaeon
CAGGATAAATAAATTTGGAAGCCGCCAAACAACGCAGAATACGACGCCGTTTGCGAAAATAAGGGAAAAAGAAGGGAAGGTCCGGTGGTATTCAGGGCCCCATTTTCAAAAGCCGGATTGAGAGCGGGCGCTTGATGATCCCGCGGAACTCCTTTGCCGCCACGTACGAGAGGCCCCGCTGGACCATGCGGTCCAGGAGTTTCTGGTCAACCGGCCGGTCAAGGACAACGCCGGTTGCCGCGGGTTCGATTGTCTCGACTACCTTCTCCACTTCATCGGCAGGGAGCTCACGGATAATCGTGAGGTCGTCCGCAAGGAACCGTGCCAGGCTGCGGCTTTTGACATCCTCGAAATGATCGCGGACATTCTGCGGGGGAGACCCCGGCTCGCGCCGCCGTGGTGCGGGAGGAAGGCGGGCTTTTCGTTCGCCGGCGCCCTCCTCACGTTCCAAAGGGCCCCTCGGGGCCCTCAGTTCCGGCATCTCGGCCGCGTCTTCAAAGTACTGGTCGCGGACATACTCGACCGGCACCTTGTTCCGGAGGGTCTTGATGACCTCTTTCCTGGTCATGTCCTCGACGCTCTTTCCCCGCGGGGAGAAGGCCACAAAGTCGATGTCAGCAACCTGCATGAGTTCGCGCAGGATCAGTTCCCCGCCCCGGTCCCCGTCAAAGAATGCCGTTACGGTCTTCTTCTCGCACAGCTCGACAATGGTCCTGGGGATGTTGGTCCCTTCCACGGCAACCGCATTCTTGATGCCATAGCGGAGGAGGTTGATGACATCGGCCCTTCCTTCGACAATGATGATGGCATCCGAATCCAGCACATTCGGGCCGGCGGGAGATTTCTCTTCGCCAATGGATCCGATTTTCTCGATCCTGAGACTCTCGCGGACATCGTCCAGCAGCTCGTCGCTGTCAATGGTCCCGTCATCGAACCGCTCGATGAGGATCTCCTTTGCCCGGTCAACGATCTTCTTTCGCTTGCTGACGCGGATGTCCTCAACGGATTCGACAACCACGTGGGCAACACAGGGGCCCACGCGGTCGATGGTCTCAAGCGATGCGGCAAGGATCGCCGTCTCTGCGCGGTCGAGCGAGGTAGCCATCAGGATCTCGCCTTTGGTCTCGCCTTTTTTGCTCGTGATCTGGACATCAATGCGTCCGACACGCCCGGTTCTCTGCAAATCTCGAAGATCCAGGTCTTCGCCGAGTAACCCTTCAGTCTGCCCGAATATGGCACCGACTACGTCAGGTTTCTCGACCACCCCCTCTGCAGTGAGGCTGATGTGAATAAGGTACTTAGTAGTATCCGGTGAATACAAGTAAACGCACCCCCATGTATCATGCAATGCATGTAACGCGTGATCATAGGTATAAAAAATATATAACGCGCGGAATTACTTAAAGTACAGGATCGGTATCAGGCCGGATCCCCTTTTCTGCGCACCCCCGGCCCGGAAACCAAGGGTTCTTGAAAAAAGATCTTCCCGGTACTTACGAGGTTCCCGCCTCAAGGAGGCGTGCTACAACCTCATTGCGGCAGAGCCCGGTCACCAGGACTCTCTTTTGCGAGGACGTGGCACCGGAGAGAATGCTGACGGATGATGCAGGGACATCCAGCCGCTGGGCAACGAGCGCCATCACGGCCTTGTTTGCCCGTCCTTCAAGAGCGGGCGCGGTGACGCGGCACCCGATCATTTTGCGCCATTCATTATATCCTGCCGGGAACGATGCGGTCTTTGCACCCGCAGTCACTTCAATGGCAAGTACTGTCCCGTGGCTGTCCTCAGCAATGGCGGGAGAAAAATCGGTCATGATCGCACGATCGCGGAAAGGAAATGTTGCCCGGCATTAACGCACATGGATCACCAGTGGCTGTTACCGTCCTTCACCTGTGTTTTAACCCATGCCGGGCAGATGCCTGTCGCGCATCCGGGTTGTCCCATGGATCACATCCAGACGCTTGTCAATCGATCACCCGGGGACCTATGGATGCGCTTTGTCGGCAGTACCTGTTTATTGCGCGGGATAATGAGACCTTCGCTTACGGCAGGCAAAACTGTCCGCAGCCCGGTCTTACTTCCGCCCGGGCCGGTATCCTTTCCCGGGAATCCATGCCGGATCGCCTTTCCGGAACTCCCCGTCCTCGTACACAACCTGCCCGCCCATGATAACCCGGGTGGGGAATACACCTTTCATTCCTTCAAACGGGGTCCATCCGCAGCGGCTGTGGAGGTTTTCAGCGGTGATCGTGGTCTCTTTTCTCGGGCAGAGAACAAAATCTGCCCGGCAGCCGGGCTCAAAGCCGGCGGGTTCAATCCCGAGGATGCGGGACGGGTTCTGCGATGTTTTTGCGATCACGTCCGCAAGGGAAATCCTCTTCGCAACCACTTCTGCAAGGAGGAGGGGGAGCAGGGTCTCGACGCCCGGGACACCGGACGGTGCTGCGGCAAACCCGGCAGATTTCTCGTCCCGGGTATGGGGCGCATGGTCGGATGCGATGATGTCGATGCGGTCCCATGCCGCATAGAGATCTTTTCGCTCTTTTTCGGTGCGGAGCGGGGGATTCATCTTCCCGAGCGTATCGAGCGGATCGAACGTCTCATGCGACAGGAAGAGATGGTGCGGGGTCACTTCAACAATGCCTTTCGCAACGGCAACGGACCTGCTGCTGCTCATATGGCAGAAGTAGATGCGGCATCCGGTTGTGTTGCAGGAGCTGACCGCTTCAACAGCACGAACTTCTCCAGCTGCAGATCTGATGCGGGCATGATCCACAAGGGAACTGTCCTCCCCGGGCGCTACCTCCTCGGCATGGATGGTGGCAACGGCGCCAAGACGCCCGATCTCCGCAAGGGCGCGGGTGAGCGTGGTGGCATCAACCGCATCGCCGTAACTGGACGGGGCAAAGAAGGTCTCCCCAAATGCAGAGGCACCGGCCTCCCACATGGCAGCAAGCGGGGTTGCAGCGGTGACTCCGCTGTTGATGGCAAAGCTGCAGAGGCTGTGGGCTTTCGCATCAGCGACCCGTGCTGCGAAGGCTTCCGGTGTTGTCAGGGCAGGGATGGTATTGGGCTGGTCAGCGACAACCGTGACACCCCCGGCGATTGCACTCCGGCTGCCGGATTCCCAGTCCTCTTTTGCCGCCTGCGGTCCGCCCCGCATGTGGACGTGGAGATCAACTGCTGCCGGAACCACGAGGAGCTGCGAGCAATCGATAACCTGGTCGGCATCTGACCCGGCACCCACATGGCGGATCGTTGTGCCTTCCATGAGAATATCTGCACTGCGTCCTCCGGGGATGGAGACATTTTTGAGGAGGAGCGTGGGCCGGCGTTTCATCGTACCTCTAGGTTTTCCTGCAATTACCATAAAGTCATGGCACCGGTACCCTTGGGCCCCGTTCCCCGGGAATTCCCGGCACCAACAGGTATTCAATGATGCCTTGTCCATATCTGGATATACATGACCTCCCCGTTCCCCGAACGGGCAGGTTTTCGGAGGATCGTTCCATGGACAGGATTATCAAAATCACGCTGGGGCTCTTCATCGCCATCCTTGCAGTAACCCTCGCGTATGCCGGGTTTACCGCGTTTGTTACCGGCACCTACCAGTCAACCCTGGTCAGCACCTATACGTATTCGTGCAGCATCACCACCGATTCCGCGCTGGGTAATGTCACGCTCTTCATCCCGGTCCCGGCCGATCAGACCGGCAATTCACCCGTGGTATCCCGGTTTAGTGCACGACAGGTGCAGGATTTGCCGGACACCTGGGAGACAACGCTCTTTGATACCGGAAAAGCAACGCTGGTCAAAGTATCCATCCCCTCGCTGGTCCCCCCGGCAGGGACCACCCCGTCCCACCCGTACACCGTAATGATCAGTACCGAAGTAAATACTCCCCGGGCCATTGACACCGCGGATCCGATGAGAAAGAGCGCTGTGTTCCGCCCGGTGCAGAACCAGAAGGCGGTGCCCTGCGATGCTGGCGTCATTGCAAAGGGCGGCAGCCCGGCCTGCTATTCCTTCCTGACATCGCTGTACGCGGATTATGAAGCCGATCCCAATACGGCAGTGACGATAACCTCTTCCATTACCGGGAAGAACAGCTGGTCGGTATTCGGCCCGGAATCCAATGAATATACAAGCGATATCAGCCTGCTTCTTCATGGGGAGAATCACGGCTGGCAGACCGTGAAAGGATCGCTTGAAGAGAAGATCGGGTCGTACAAGTACCCGTTCCATATCCCCTGATCTTTTTTATGGCAGGTACCAGAAACCCGAAAAACCGGTCCGATATCCGTGCCGGCCTGCAGGTGGAGATCATCCAGAAACAGGACCAGCACAGCGGGAAACGGACACCGGGTATCGTTAAAGAGATCCTGACCAATTCATCATTCCATCCTCATGGGATAAAGGTCCGGCTCACGGATGGGAACGTGGGCCGGGTTGCTGTGATTATTGATGCATAGTAATGATTCAGGCCCGGCCCAATTATTCGAGATAGTATGAGTATGCATCTGTCGGCGTATGGCAGACGGCTGGTGGCGCCGCGGGCGTTCGGGGATTGGGATCACTGGATGTGGCACCACCAATGGTCCCGGATCCGTTCTGACAGTTTTTTATCAAAGCTCGATCGTTCCGGATCTTTTTTGGTTGCGTTCGTGTCCGTGATGGTAATTTCAACATCAAAATCTGCTTAAAAAAAATTCAATCAAGGTCTCCTTGGATTTTTTTCTGGTGAAACACTCAAGAGAGATGATGGGGGCTGATGCCCCCAAACCCCCGAGATGAGCACTACCGCCGCCCCGAAGGGCGCCCCGCGGCGGCCTTAATGAGAGGATCACTCCGTCTTGAAAAATGTCCCTGAAACTGGTAATACGTCGTTATCGCAACCGGGGGTGCCCTAGTGACGGGGCGGAGCCCCGAGAACGTCAACAGGTTAAAAAAAAAATGATTTCTCCAGAGTTAATTCCAAAATCAAAGTCTGCTTGAAAAACGAAAATCAAAGGCTGATTGATCCGGATCGGTTTTTCGATCGCGATCGTGTTCGCGCTCAAAATTTTAAAATCAAAGTCTGCTTAAAAAATTTTAATCAAACCTTGCTCAAAAAAAATCAATCAAGGTCTGCCTGCAAAAAGTTAAGCTGATTTGGAACAAACCGGAACGGACGGATATGACGGAACCCCCAAGTAATCACAGGTTTTTCAATCAAAGGTTGCTTAAAAAAATTCAATCAAAGTCTACTTGAAAATTTTTAATCATGGTTCGATTGAAAAAAGAAAATCAAAGTCTGATTGATCCGGATCACATTTTCAATCGCGATCATGATCGCGCTTGAAATTTTACAATCAAAGTCTGCTCAAAAAATTATAATCAAGGCCTGCTTGAAAAATTTCATCACGGTCTGGCTGAATCGGATCGAGCGAGAGCATCCCCTCATGGTCTCGGCTCCGGTCAGCCAATCCCCACGGCCTAACCCGGATTCTCCACAGCATCTGCAGCAACCCGGCCCGGCTCAATCGTTGCAAGAACAAATGGCAATAATAAAATAATTTTATCATATACGTACCGGTATGAATTGCCGGATCTATGCCCTCTTTGCGCTCATCATGAGTATTGCCCTGGTAACTGCCGGTTGCACCGGGACCCAGACTCAAACAACCGCACCCTCGGCCACTGCTGCTCCCTCCCAGCCGGGTCAGGTACAAACCCCCGGTGCGGCAGCGACAACTGCCGCTGCCGGAAGCACATTCCTTCTGCCAACGGAAGTTGATGCACTGGGGCCCGAGCGGTTACTCAACGTGAATATCGAGAAGGATTATCTTGGCAGGATCCATGCAACATTCCAGGGGGGCCCCGGCCTGCTCAACGTGAGGAAGCTTGCGGTAACCGTGAACCGTGCCGATGGCACCTCCGCAACTGCGGACCTGGGAATCAAAGTTGACGACACCATCACGCTGGACGGCACAAAAGAGACCGACCGCGTCATCGTGTATGCATCACTCGCTGACGGGAAGACCTACAAGATATACGATGATTTCGCTCCCTTCAGGTCGCGCTGAAGGGATAGTTCCCCCTTTTTTCACGCTTTTTTCACGCTGTAGGTGTGATATCTCCCCGTTTCCCCGACAGCCCCGTGCGAATGTGTACATCAATGCCTTTTTCTGGTGAATTTTTGTCCGCCCGTTTTCTTAGATATCTAAGAGGGGGATTTGGGGGACTCTCCGACGGTTGCCCTCGGGGGGTTGACTGTGGTTGATGCATGATGGCGGGGAACTTCCGGAGTCTTTTGCGTGATGCAAGTGAAGGATGTTTCATAAAAGAATTTGCCGAATTCAAAAGCGG